>JAUZOF010000384.1 GCA_030706585.1 Bacteroidota bacterium | reverse complement strand
TTTCCGCGCGATTGATGATATCGCCTGTCGATTCCAGTTTCAATGAATCCATCAGCTGAAGAATATCATTACAGTCGTTAATCATTGTATAGTGCGCGTTCCAATAATCGAGAGTCAGCCAGCTTTCGGCTTTGTTATACTTGAAGTAGTCGGCAATTTGTTCGTAGGCAGCACCATCGGTTGGCGTACTGCCTTTGATGGCATCGTCGCTTCTCATTATGTGCATAAAGGCATATGGTAATCCGGATACACCTTCAGCTCGTAAATCACCATATAGGCCAAATACTTTTCCTTCTACTCCACCTACAGAAAGATCTCCTTCTGTAGCAGTTGCGAGGGGTTTTCTATCCAGAAAATCTGAACAACTTACCAATAATAATAAAATCGGTAAGATTAGTAAATATATCTTTTTCATAATTCTATGGTATTAAATGGAATTAAAAAGTGACGTTAACACCTACAGTAGTTACAGCCGGTACCGGGTAGCCACCGTTGTCATATCCGAATTTAGTAGCACTACCTCCGGCTTCAGGTGTAAAGCCCGAGTTGTGTTTCCATGTAACAAGGTTCTGTCCGCTTACATAAACTCTCAGTTTCTCAATATTCATTTTTTGCAACAGCTTATGATCGAATGAATAACCCAACTGAACATTACGCAAACGCAGGTAACTTCCATCTTCAATCATATAGGTAGATGGCAAATTGTTATTGGCATCATTTCCGACCTTCGGTTCCCAATTGGAAGTTCCGGCTCCGGTCCAGCGGCCCAAACGATCCTGTCTGTAATTGAAAACAGCATAAGAAGAACCGTTACCCCAGTCACGCCAGATTTCATTCCCATATACACCCTGGAATTCGATTGATAAATCGAAATTTTTGTAGTTGGCTGATGCGCTCAGACCGTAGGTAAAATCAGGCGTAGGATTGCCTATAATAGTACGATCTGCATCTGTAATTTTTCCGTCTCCGTTCAGATCCTTAAATTTCAAATCGCCGGGACCATAGTCGGCTAAAGTATTCACCGGACTGGCTAACTTATCTGCATACGACTGATAAACGCCTTCAACAACATATCCATAGAACGAGCCGATAGGCGATCCGGCCTGTGTAATTGAATTACCATCATAGTAAGCATAACCCGGTTTCCATACACTCAACACTTTATTACGGATTGTTGTAATATTTCCAGACACATTCAATGTCATGCCATTAGCTAATTTCTGGTTCCATGATGCCGTGAATTCGAAACCATTGTTTTTAACAGAACCCGAATTCGTGTAGAAATTATTACTTCCATCATTTACGTAAGTCAACAAATCTTTTGTGCGTTTTTCGTAATAGTTGGCTTCAAAATGAAGTCGGCTGCCAAGAAAGTCTGCTTCAAATCCACCTTCGTATGAATCAACGGTTTCCCACTTGAGGTTAGGATTGTTTTTGTAGGCCAATTCATAAGCCGGAACAATATTGGAACCGAATACAGCTGAAGAGCCTGCTACATAGTTAGGATAGTACGGATAATGTACCGCATTATACTGATTTCCCAATTGACCCAGAGACGCTTTAATCTTCAGGTTATTGAACACTTTCTGATTCTGCATGAACTTTTCTTCGCTCATAAACCAGGCTCCACCCAATGCCCAGAAATTCTGATAGCGATGACTGGGAGAGATTTCGGAAGAACCATCGCGACGGAACGAACCATTCAGATTGTATTTTCCTTTATAACTGTAGAGAGCACGGAATAACATAGATACTGTAGATCTATCCCATTCTGAAGGATTGTCTTTGTCTGCAACAACCACTCTGGTTTCAGGGTCTCCATAAGGATAAACATCCAGATACCACCAACGTTTGTCGTAAGGAATCACAGGAGCTCCGGCATAAGAATACTGGTTCACTTTACCGCTAACCTGGCTATAGTCTTCATAGAACGTAGTAAAACCGCCCAGCAAAGTCAGATTATGCCCGCCAAATTTCTTCTTATAGGTTAACAGATAATCCTGTTGAATCTTGGTATACGTGTTTTTATACTGACTAACAGATGACAAAGTATTCCAATCGACCACCTGGCCTGATTCAGCAGCATACACCTGATATTTAGGAGTATATGTTCGACCATTATTAAAACCTAAATCTGCAAAGTAATTGGCCTTCAATGTAAGATCTTTAAAAAGAGTCCATTCTATAAAACCATTACCAATAAACCGGTATTCGTTGTTGAGCTGCGTGTATTTGTTACCTTTTACAAACATCAACGGATTACCAATTTGAGGACCTCCAATATCATCAGGCAACTTATTATACACATTATAAGTCGTATTATACGGTTCAACAATTGGAGTTGCATTCAATGCCGAGATAAAATCGTGCAATTGAGGTAAATTTGCTTTGTAGGCATTAACGTTCACTCCAACTTTGAAGTGCTTATTAATTGTCAGTTCATCATTGAGACTGACGGTTAACTTGTTGTAGGTTTCATATTTAATCAAGCCTTCCTGATACAAATACCCTGCCCCAAAATAAAACTTATTTTTCTCATTTCCACTCGAAATACTCAGGTTGTGAGATGTAACAATGGCATTGCTTTGTTTAATCTGGTTAATCCAGTTTGTATTACCTTGGAACAGGTCATAGCGACCATATGCCGAAGCTCCCTGATTGATTCTTTGTTCATCGTAAAGAGTTATAAAACCATTACGATCAGTCATATCAGGTGTTCCAACAATATTCTGTACACCAACAGACGAATTGAAATTGACAGTCACCTTTCCCAGAGCTCCTTTCTTGGTCGTAATAATGATGGCACCGTTAGCACCCCGTACGCCGAAAATTGCTAGTGACGAAGGGTCTTTAAGGACTTCCATCGAAGCAATATCCTCCGGATTGATAAAGTTGATATTGTCGTTGAAAATCCCATCGACAATGTACAACGGCTTCGTCTGGTTGCGGCTGATAGTTCCCCGAATTCTGATATCGGGTTCAGAACCAGGTTTTCCACTATTAACAACCGACAAGCCGGCTACTTTTCCTTGCAACGAAGAGATAGGGTTGGAATTCGGTTTGTTTTCAAGATCTTTTGACGAAACTTTCACAATTGATCCAGTCAGGTCTCTTTTATTAGCCGTACCGTAACCAATTACAACCACCTCGTCTATTTTAGTAGTCGACTGTTTCAATTTTACATTGACTGTCTGAGAGTTTTCAACCTGTAATTCTTCTGTTTCATATCCAATGAAAGAAAACTGAAGAACGTTTCCTTTTGTAACATTCAGAGTAAAAGCACCGTCAAGATCGGTGGCCGTTCCCTGTTTTTGTCCTTTCACAACAACGCTAACTCCCGGAAGAGTTTCGTTAGTTTCTGCATCCCGAACAATGCCCGAGATTTTTAGATTTTGTGCCAGCATCTGTAACGAGAAGGCACTCAGCAGAATCAGAATAAAACTGATTTTCTTTTTCATAGTTCTGATTTTGTGTTAATTAATTCATGACAATCTATTTTCTTAATTTATGGAATGCCAGTATCAAAACATTATTTGTACTGAAATCCCAATTTTTTTATTCCGTTACCAATCTCTTCATTTTGCATAAAGAGAGTCCAGAGTAAGCCGCTCCGGTAGTTCTCTATCATCGCAGCAATCGGTCCCTGATCGATTGCGAGATACGAACGAACTACCTGTTGGCCTGATACCATGTTCAGGTTAAAAGCATCATAAAATCCATATTTGCCTAATAATTGTTTACCTAAATCGTAATAGAAATGACGGAATACAGGCAGCACTTCCTGCGGGGCATAAGGCAAGGACGAAAGTGCTGCTGTTGGAGAAACAGTGCCGTTTTCATCAGGTGTGCCCGGATGATGCGAGGTATATCCAACCAACGGATCGTCAGAAGAAGTAAATCCCCAACTGTCGGCTCCGTAGCCTTTGTATTTCTTCAGATTTGCCATTGCATAAGCTCGGTGAATCAAGACATGATTTCTATTCCGTTCCCAAAAATTAGCATCTTTGTTGCTTAGGCCTTTGGGATTCAGCCCCAGAAAGGAGTAATGGGTAATAAACAATGGGCCGCCATATTCCATGCCCAACGACAGCGGTATTCCAAAATAGCTTTTGCCGTTTTGATAGTATGGTGAAGTTCTCCAGCAATTGAACACTTCCGGTCGAATCGGGTGCGTGGGCGAAGATGCCGCCAATACGTATGTAATAAAAGTTTCATCAAAGCCTTTTATCCGATGACGCATTTTGAAGCCATAGTTCTTTGACCAGTGCCAGTAAAGTGAGTCTGTCCCATCCGTATACCAGTTCCAGTCAATTTCTTCCCACAGTTTTGTGATGCGCGACGACAGTGTTTTTTCCTTATCGCTTCCGTCCTTAAAATATTGACGGGCAGTAAGCAAGCCCTGCGTCAGGAAAGCTGTTTCTACAAGGTCTCCCCCATCGTCATATTGACTGAAATTGAACACCTTACCAGTGTTTCCATTGTACCAGTGCGCCCAGGCTCCATGAAAACGATC
>JAUZOF010000383.1 GCA_030706585.1 Bacteroidota bacterium | reverse complement strand
AATTTTTCATTGGTCAAACAGGCGGCTCCCATTCTCCAAAAACTGTATCAGATATTTATAGACACTGATGCTAACCTCGTAGAGGTAAATCCTCTTGTGATTACAGATAAAGACCAGCTATACGCCATTGACGGTAAAATGACATTCGATGACAACGCGCTTTACCGCCAAAAAGAAATTTATGCCCTCAACGAACCAACCGAAGACGAATTGAAAGAGATTCAGGCCAAGGAAAAAGGACTCAGCTATATCCGCCTCGACGGAACTATCGGCTGTATGGTAAACGGAGCTGGTCTGGCTATGGCAACAATGGATATGATTAAACTGTTTGGTGGTTCTCCGGCCAACTTCCTTGATATCGGTGGCAGTTCCAATCCGCAAAAGGTAATCGAGGCAATGAATCTGCTGCTTTCGGATAAAAACGTGAAAGTGGTGATGATAAACATCTTCGGTGGAATCACCCGTTGCGATGATGTAGCCAAAGGCTTGCTGGTGGCATTGGAACAAATAAAAACCTCAATTCCTATAGTCGTCCGCTTGTCGGGAACCAATGCCAAAGAGGGTCTGGAAATTCTGAAAGATTCCAACCTGACCGTTGTGGAAACGATGAGTGAAGCGGCCCAAAAAGCTATCAGCCTGATTAATTAATCCATTTATTTTACTCTTAAATACTCGTTGATATGAGCATTCTTGTCAATAAAAATACCAAACTGATTGTACAGGGCATTACAGGCCGTGACGGCAGTTTCCATTCATGGAAAATGAAAGAATACGGAACAACCATCGTCGGTGGTGTTACTCCGGGAAAAGGAGGTCAAACGATTCATGACATCCCTGTATTTGACACCGTCGAAGAAGCGGTCAAAGCCACCGGAGCAAATGCCTCCATCATCTTTGTCCCTGCTCCACTGGCTGCCGACGCCATACTGGAAGCGGCAGAAGCCGGTATCGAACTGGTTATCGCCATTTCCGAAGGTGTGCCTACGCTTGATATGGTAAAAGTGACTCCTTACCTGAATAAAAAAGGAACCAAACTGATTGGTCCAAACTGCCCGGGATTGATTTCTCCGGATGAATCACTCGTCGGTATCCTGCCAGGGAATATTTTCCTGAAAGGTAAAATCGGTCTGATGAGTCGCAGCGGTACGCTCACGTACGAAATGGTGAACCAACTGACCACTAACGGACTGGGACAAAGCACCTGCGTAGGTATCGGTGGTGACCCGGTGGCCGGACTCTATTACCAGGAGTTGTTGCAAATGTTTGAAGACGACCCCGAAACCGAGGCTATCGTATTAATCGGTGAAATCGGTGGCGATGCGGAAGAACGTGCGGCTCAATACATCAAAGAGAAAATCACCAAACCGGTTGTGGCCTTCATCGCCGGACAAACAGCACCTTCGGGCAAACGGATGGGACATGCCGGTGCCATCATCTCCAGCGGTACAGGTACAGCTGAGGAAAAAATCGCTGCTTTTGAAAGTGTTGGCGTTCCTGTTGCCCGTAAGCCTTCTGAGATTCCGGAACTGATTAAGAAACTATTGACCCAATAAAGGTTATGCCCAAAGACCTGCCCGTCATTCTGTTTGAAAATAAAGAGCAATTTGCCGAATGGCTCGAATCCATACCTGGTGATGACGGTATCTGGATTCAATTTGCCAAAAAGGACAGCGGTGTCCAAACACTGACTTATGAAGAAGCTGTCGAAGTTGCGTTATGTTACGGATGGATTGACGGGCAGAAAAAGAAATATGACCACCTGACTTACATCCTGCGTTTCACACCGCGAAGAGCCAAAAGCGGATGGTCACTCAGAAATAAAGAAAAGGCTTTACAGCTTATTGAAGAAGGAAAGATAAGACCATCCGGTCTGGCTGCCATTGAGCAGGCGAAGCAAAACGGCACCTGGGATAATGCCTACGAGCCTCAAAGCACCATTGCTATTCCACCCGACCTGGAAGCCGAACTGGTCCAATGCCCGGAAGCCCGTCAATTCTTTGAATCCCTCAACAGTGTAAACCGTTATGCTATCCTTCACCGGATTCAAACGGCTAAGTCTCCCGAACTTCGAACGAAGAAAATCGAACAATTTATGGAAATGCTTATCAATAAAAAGAAGATTTACTAGCCAAAACAGCCCCGGCATCACGCAGGGGCTGTTTCATTTTCACACAAAACCATCAAAAACCATTTATCTATTGTATGTACACCATTAATCTTATTTCTTCTTCTGACCGGATATTAAAAGGCTAATCAACGGCTTATCACTCCATTTAGATTTATACTCACCATTGGCAGACAGTAATCGTACTTTATAATAATGGTGATACTGTTTCAGATTTCCTGATTGGGTAGCAATGGTAACATTAACAACGGTCCCCACTTGTTTAGCTACAAACTGAGAAATCCTGTACTCCCCTTTTTTATAACCGAATCCATCACCGGCATCTTCATAAAGCTGCCCTTTAGCCAGTCCGTTTTTATCCAATGTAACTACCAATGTCAATGAATCGGTTTTATATTGAGTAGTATTCTCAATGATTTTACCCAATGGTATAATCGCGCCGCCTTTCACCTTCATATCTGCCTGATAATTATCCGCCACTTCATTTTCCGGAATAAATGAAAGCCAGATACCTTTCGGCAATGCCGGATGTTCAGCCCATTTCGGAACAATCAGCAATTGGCTACCCACCATATAGGCACGATCTTCTTTTCGAAGTGTAGTATCTTTGGGGTCGGCAAAGAAGACCGGCTGCATCACCGGAATACCGGATACAGAAGCTTCCTGGAATTGAGTATAAAGGTAGGGCAACAGGCGATAACGTCTTTGCAACGCAGTGCGTGACACCTGCTCTACAAGCGGGCCGAATGCCCACGGTTCTTTATTATTTGCCTCTGTACTGGCATGCCCCCTCATAAAAGGAAAATAGGCATCTGTCGCAATCCATTTCGCAAACAAATCAGGCGTGGTAATACCGGTAAAACCTCCCATATCGGGACCACTGAAAGGCTGTCCGGACAAGCCGAGGTTCAGTGACAACGGAATAGATACCTTCATGTAATCTTCCGTACCGGAGTTATCCCCCGTCCAGGTAGCGCCGTAACGATGACTGCCCAGAAATCCGGAACGGGATAAAATAAACGGACGTTTATCGGGATTAGCCTTCAGGATACCTTCGCGGGAAGCTTTTACCATCAATGTGCCATACACGTTGTGATAACGCAAATGTGAACCGGCAGGAAGTCCCCCTCCTCCGCGATGATGATTATCTTCCGGCATGGTGCCATCAGGTCCGTCAAATACGGATGGTTCGTTCATATCATTCCACACACCATCCACACCCTGTGCCATGAAATCTTTGTAAAGATCTCCCCACCACGATCTTGTTTCAGGACGGGTAAAATCGGGAAATGCACATTTGCCCGGCCATACTTTACCATTAAACTCTTGACCATCTTTATTTTGAACCCATTGATTACCCTTGCTCCCCGAATCATAGACAAAATAGCCTTTCTCAGCCTTTACACCCGGGTCAATCATCCATACGGATTTGAAACCTTTTTGGTGCAGATAATCATTGACTGCTTTGGGATTGGGGATTTTATTTTTATCGAAAGTAAATATCTTGAAGCTGTCCATGTAGTCAATATCCATCCAGATCACGTCACAGGGTAATTTCTTCAGGCGGAAGGTATCTGCGAGACTCTTAATACGTGTATCGGGCACGTAAGAGTAACGGCATTGCTGATACCCCAACGCCCAAAGCGGAGGCATCTCCATTTTACCTACCAGACCGGCTAAAGCTTTGAGCACCTCTTGTGGTGAATTTCGTTGAATGATAATCACCCGGAACGCCGGGCCATCTGAAATAAAACGGATACTGTCGGTCAGTTCAATCTGCTGCTTCCAACTATTATCGGCAATCACGCCAAAAGCTGTACCGTCAGCATTTACGCCCAACACCCACGGATGGCTTTGGTACAATCGTTTGCCGCCATCTTTTTTATATTCATAGTTATCGGTATTCCACAGTGTCACCTGCTTTCCGTTTCGCAGCAAGCTTCCGGTATTTTCACCTGTCCCGTACAGGCTGGTTCCTTTGGTTATAGGTAAAGTCGCCACCGATTTCCCATTTTTCAGGTAAAAATGAGGCTTTAATTTCCAGTCCGCAGGAATGTTTCCTACAGGTTGCGGCTCTTTCAATAAAGCGATGGACGGATAATGGTTGGCCGGATTGTAGTTCTTTGGATAAAAGACTGCAATCTGATTTTCAATCAGTTTATCTGCATTTCCGGCAAATATGAATTGAAGAATACCGGCAAACAAAAAGGATAATAAAAAAATCTTCTTACGCATAACTGTGTATTTAATCTGATTATTAAGGTTAAACTTATTCTTGAGGGCTTATCGGCCCTGCTTTATAATCGCAACACAAAGTAGGCACTATTCCTCTGTCAAAGGAAGATTTATTTGATGAAATTCAATTTCGGGAGGATAAACTTAATCGTGTGAATTACAGTCACACACGAACTTT
>JAUZOF010000382.1 GCA_030706585.1 Bacteroidota bacterium | reverse complement strand
CGCCGGTCAGGTATTTCAATACCTCGGCAGCCTGTATTGTTCCCAACATTCCCGCAATGGCTCCCAGTACGCCAGCCTGCGAACAGGTCGGAACGGCATTCGGCGGAGGTGGCGCATGAAATACGCAACGGTAACAGGCTGTGCCCGGAAGCACGGTGATCGTTTGGCCCTCAAAGCGGAGGATACCTCCGTGGGAGAAAGGCTTTTTCGCCTTTACACAGGCATCATTAATGAGAAACTTGACGGGGAAATTATCCGTACCGTCCACCACAAAGTCGTAATCCTTAATAATGTCGAGCGCATTGCTGGCTGTTAGCAGTTCCTGATAGGTTACCACCTTGACATCGGGATTGATGCGGTTGATTTTCTCCTTGGCCGAAAGTACTTTGGGCTTGTTGACATCTTCGGTGAAGTGGATCACCTGGCGTTGCAGGTTGGAAAGGTCCACTACATCTCCGTCTATGATACCGATAGTACCGACACCGGCAGCTGCCAGATAAAGTGCGATGGGAGCGCCAAGTCCGCCTGCGCCGACAATCAATACCTTACCGTTGCTGATTTTCTCCTGTCCTTCCACACCTACGTCCTGTAGCAGGATGTGGCGGCTGTATCTTTGTATTTGTTCTTCGTTTAGTTCCACTTGTTTATTTACAATTTAGAGATTTACAATTTACTATTTAGGGAAACGGGCTGTAGGATTTACAATTTACATATTTACAATTTAAGCTGATGAGCTATATTCAATTGTAAATGGTAAATGATTAAATTGTAAATCTGGCAGAGCCTCCACCCATGAAGTAAAGAAAATCCACCTCATCGCCTTCTTTCACAAGGGTTGATTCGAAGTTATCACGAAGGACAAACTCCTCGTTCAACTGTACCGATACCATGTCGGGTTGTTGTACGTTGTTCAGTTTAATAAGGTCGATCACCGAGATATTTTCGGTTTCAATTGCCTGTAATTTTCCATTTACAATAATGTTGCTCATAATATGATGATTTGATGTTGTTGTTTGATAATGCAAAGTAACGGCAAAGCGGAGGGCAAAGAAATCCCACAAAAGGGGCATTTATCTACCCTGTTTATGGGATATGGCGGGTTTGGCACTTAAACTAACGTTAGTTTACCGGTGAAACCCGTACGAGTTTACGTGTGAAACTAACCGGGTTTACCCCCGAAACCCGCCCATACGATTCAGCCACCCTGAACCGAGCGATTCAGACCCTCTGAATCGCCCGACTCTGACACCCTGAATCGTACGATTCAGCCTCCCTGAATAACATAGTAGCTTCACCCGCTAACGGGCGATAGTGCCTGACGCTACAACATTAGATAAACATCTTATCTAATACGTGATAATGTGCTTATCTCGTATTAGATTGACACCTTATCTCGTACGAGATAAACCCTTTATCCCGCACTGGGGATTTGCAAAAGCAATATTCCAAAATAATATAGGGTAATATTCGATGAGAACATACGAGCGTATGCGACATCCCCATACGCCCGTATGTGATACCTCAATACGCCCGTATTGGACGCCTTAATACGGGCGTATTCATCACCTTAATATTATAAGAAAGCGCCACCCGCAGCCGTGAGACAGAGAATGACGCTATTCTTATTTATGGAAAATGAAACTTACGCTTTACGAATCAGTACCTTCCAGTAGTCCTGCACGGGAGTGGCTGATACCACCTCATGTCCTTCGTTGCGAACCGAACCCGGCACGTTTTCGATAGGTTGGCCGTCATCAAGCAGGATTTCGAGCAGGTCGCCAGATTTGAGGGTGGAAAGCTCAATCTTGGTTTTTACAAAGTTGAATGGGCAAGCTACACCGCGGAGGTCTTTCACTCTTGCGGCTTCTGCCTTTTCTTCTTTTGCCGGCTCCGCTTTTACCTTAAACTGGAGCGAATCGTCCATGCTTTCATAGAGTGCGATGACCTCTTTGGCCAGGGCAATCACTGCCTCTTTGTTTTTGCCAAATTCATATTTCTGATCCGCTTTCGCAGCTTCCACCAGCGAGGTAAACTCTTTGCTGACGTATCCCTCTTTGATGAATTTATCAATAAACAGGTCGAAGGTCTCTTCCGTTGTTTTGGCCTCTGCCCCGCGGGTTACCAGCAGCATGCGTGACGATGCGAAAACGATGGTGTAAAGCAGTTGGTTTACTTTCTGTAAATCCCCTTCTCCCTCCAATGAGTCCAGAGCGGTTTGGATGGTTTTGAGGTCCACATCAATCAGGTCGAACAATCCAGCAGAACATTCTGCAGGTCCTTTGTTTACCACGGAGAATTGCTCCGTGCTACCCCAGTCGTAGTAGTAATCGGGGTTTTCTTCGAGTGAAGGCACATCGGCATATTTTTCAGTAAGCAGTGCGATGGTTTTAGCCCCTTCGTTGAGTATATACTCGCGGAATGAAGCGTATTTCGCTTTTACCTTCAGATATTCCTCAAGTAAATCGTGGGTAAAGTCAGGCAAATCCTTAGCGCTTACTACCCCAAACGGATTGCCCAATTCGCCGTTACCAGTACGGTCGGCTCCGGCGAAGATGGTATATGCAGGGAACATTTTCTGGCTGTCGTTGCGCGATACACGACCGGCAAATCCGAGGTCAGCCCAGCGCTGTTGTGCGCAGGAGTTGGGACAGCCGGAGATATTGATGTGCAAATCTTTCAGCTCATCTACCGGCAGACTGCTTTCGTTCAGTTTATAACGGAGTGCAGCCGCAGCGCCTTTGGGCAGACAGATGCCCAGACGGCAGGTGTCGGCGCCGGTACAGGATATGACGTTGTTGACCAACGCAGGAACATCCGCTTTCTGGCCCAGTTCGCTGACCAGTTGGTACACGTTTCCGAGGTAAGCCTCCGGTAAATTGCGCAACTGGATATTCTGGCGAACGGTAAAGCGTATCACGTCAGTACCGAATGATTCGGTAAACTCTGCGACTTTCAGGAAGGTTTCGGCAGGGGCATTACCATGCTCCACCGGAATAGTTACAGCGAATAAACCCGCTTGTTTCTGAGGTTGTGCATAGCGGTTTTTCCAGACTTCGAAAGCTGTGCTTTCAATGGTTACAGGAGCAAAAGAGGGGGGCGTAAGTTGCACATCCAGTTTGCCCGGCGTATATTTCAGGCTCGGGTCTTTCTTCAGCTCGTTGTAGGCATTGAAGAAAAATTCGAGCGTTTTTTCTTCCCCCAGTTTATAGAAAATGTAACGGATACGCGCTTTGTGGCGGTTCTTGCGATTGCCGTGAGTGGAGAAGAATTGCTTGGCAGCTTCAGCGATGTAGTAAAGTTCTTCTTCCGGTGCAAAGTCAAAGACTTTCCAGCCCAGCGTAGCGTGTGAGGCGAGCGAGCCACCGAGGTAAACGGTAAAACCACGTTTGCCATCCACGGTCTTGGCCACAAAGCCGAGGTCATTGACTAAAGCCAGGTCACCGTTTTCTACATGAGCCGAGAAAGCAATTTTCAGTTTACGGGGCAGAGTGAAAGAATCAGCCTCTGCAATCAGACGGGTAGTGAGGTCGATGGCATAAGGCAATACGTCGAACTCCTCTTTGGCACTGATGCCGCTTTCGATATCCACCAGAATGTTTCGGGTTGTGTTACCACCTCCGCCTTTCGAAGAAAGCTCCACCTGTTGCAGTTCGGGAAGGATCGTCTTCACCTGGTCGATGCCTATGTGGTGAATCTGAATCTCCTGACGGGTGGTGATGTGCAGAAAAGGCGATTGATGAGCCTGTGCTGTCAGTGCCACCTGTTTGAGTTGCTGCGGGGTGATGAAACCTCCGGTAGTGCGCACCCGCACCATGTAGGTGCCGTCTTTGCGCTGTTCGTAAATCCCCATCGGGACGCGGGTCCCCTTAAATTTGACCGGTTCGATTTTTCCCTTTTGGAAGTCGTCAATCAACGTGCCGAAATAGGCAATGTCGTCCGTAAGCGTTGAAGGAAGTTTGTACATGATGATATGAGTTATATGTTTTACGTATTATGTTATACGTTTTTGAGTTCTTGTGTTTGGGCACAAAAGTATGGCTTTCCCATTTCACGGAAAAATCAATAATAACCATAGAGTATAACTGTTGGTTATCCATTCATCCGCAAATGTGGGCACAAAATTGAGAAGGCAAAGGTCGTGGAAAATGGCGGGCAGGAAAATCCCGCAATCAGGGCATTTGATATACCTAAATTGTGGTAGGGAGAGGGTGTTGGGATTTAAGCCCCTTGGGATTCTGTAATGTTAGTCAAGTGATTTCACCATCCATATCGTACAGGCAAAGTGTCCCGAGTTTCCCCAGGCATGCGGGAGGTCTTTGAATCCGGCTTTCCGGTACATTGCAACGGCACTGGCCAGTTCGGGAAACGATTCAAGATAGATTTGAGAGTATCCCAGTTTACGAGCCGATTCGAGACTTTTTTGCATCAGAAGTTTGCCGGTTCCTTTTCCACGGGATTGGGGGAGAAGGTAGAACTTTGCCAGCTCGGCGCAACCTTCGGGTAATCCATCGGTAGGGTAAATGCCACATCCTCCGATGATTT
>JAUZOF010000381.1 GCA_030706585.1 Bacteroidota bacterium | reverse complement strand
CTTTTTGCACATCAGGCGGAATGACGGGTCAGTCACATCTTCCATCGGTGCCAAAAAAACGGGGCGTTCGCCCAGGTCGATATTTCCTATTTTCATACGTCATTATTTATTTTTGTTTTGGCTACGTATGGAACTCGCATGTAATGTCATTCTCTTTGATGAACGTTGGTTCATGCTCGTTTCATATTGTTGTAAATGCTATTTAAATAGAATACAAAGATACTCCACTCGGAGGAGACTACCAAAGAGCGTGCTTTGTCGTTCAGTCACTTCCATTGGTCTAACAATGGCTTTCGTCAGTCGCACAGTGACCACCGTCGATTGCACAATGATCTTCGACACTGACACAATGGCATTAATCGGTCTCGCAGTGGTCTTCGCACCTGACACAATGGCATTTGTCACTCCTACATTGATCTCCGCAGATCGCGCAATGATGATCGCAGGTCACGCAATGGCTTTCATCACCCGCGCAATGACGATCTCAAGTAGCACAGTGGTCAACAATGATAGCGCAATAGTGATCTACGGTCGCGCAATGGCCAACAACGATACCGCAATGACATTCGTCACTAGCGCAATGGCTTTCATCAAAATCGCATTTTCTTCCATTAATCAAAGAAGTATTCGCAAGGGGCTCACCAGACAAACGGAATAAACCGTTTCGTCCGTTTCATATATTCGCGGTAAGATTCTCCAAAATAGGTGATGCATTCCTTTTCATCCATTATTGCCGTCAGATACAAAAACAGTGTTGCGCACAAAGCAAAAGGGAGTAGAAGCAGGCTGGCATGTTTGAAGTAGATTCCCCAGTTGAGTATGATAAGCGAGCAATACATCGGATGGCGGATATATTTATAAATGCCGGTCTGAATAAGTTCGGTTGTTTTTTCAAAACCGTAGAGCGGTTCATCGTGACGCGCGTGACCGGCTTTCCCCATTTTCCTGAATAATAACAATCCGGCTGTCACGGGATAGATGGAGACGAATAGCAATATCCATGAAACAATTTGCCCAAAGCTAAAGGGCTCTACAAACCAATACCGGTAATTCACGGCCAAAAGCCACGCCATACACTCCCAGGCAAAGAAACGATAAAAACCATGACTCCGTAAATGAAAAAGTGTGTGCCACGAGGCCGCTATTATCAGCACGCTTATTCCGCCGAATATAATAAGATTATGTGCCATTCCAATTTTCTTTTTGGCTATAAAACAAAAAATGAAGAGAGTAGTTCCCTTCATTTTCACTAATAACACACACAATTACACTCACACTATCTCTTGATGTTATAAGGCAGCCAATTGGTCGGCCAGTTTCTGTACATGATCTTTCGCTTTGGTTAATACCGCCTCTTCACCGTGCTGCATGGCAACCATAGCGTAAGATACATTGAGATCAACAAACTCCATCTGGGTTAGCTTAAAGGTCTGGATAAGCGGAACCAGTACCTCTTTTACGCTAATTTGATTATATCCCGTTGATGAATAAGCCTCTTCCGGCCCACCGGTGGTGACGGAAAGCAAGACCTTTTTTCCTTTAAGTTTGTCGCCGTTTTCCCCGTATGCAAATCCATAAGTTAAAACATCATCGAACCACTTTTTCAGCATTGGTGGCACGCTGTACCAGAATAACGGGAATTGGAATACTACCACATCCGAATCTTGCAGCAGTTGCTGCTCAGTAGCAACGTCAATCTGATAATCGGGATAAATGGAATCCAGATGGCGAACGGTTGTCGAAGTCGATTCATTCAGTTGGTCGAGAATATATGCGTTTGCTGTCGATTGTGCGATATTGGGGTGAGCTGAGATTACCAAAGTCTTTTTCATAATTCCTATGTATTTGAATTGTTTATCGTTTAATTTGATATTGCAAAGTTGGGAATTATGAAGGTTGTATAGGTTACACTTATCAGAAAAGCGGTGGTACTTTTCGGAAATAAAAAAACCTCTCCGATGGAGAGGCCTATGAAATTTACAAATAGGTTTGTTGGATAAACTTCAGTTGTTGTTCCAGCATTTTCACTTTGCGCATATCATATCCGGCTGCTAATGCCGCCTGAATCGGACGGGAATAGATATATCCGGTTTCCAGCTCCCGGTGGTGATCATAATCGAGCTTCATACTCGGTGCATAAGGAGTCATGGATAAGGTCATTTCAATCATCTTTTTGGCAAAGCCTTCGCTGACTTCTGCACCGCAGTGGTTAGCTCCTTGTATCACTTCGAGCATCAGGTCATAAATCAAGGCCTGACTATCGGCATTTTGCACCAGCTTATCGGTTGTGGTATTGAGCACTACAGTCATGCCATTAAATGGTATGTTCCAAACAAGCTTTTTCCAACGAGCAACATTCAGATCAGGAGCAATGTCAGCCGGCACACCAGCCTGATTAAGATCATCACACACCTGTCGGAGTACTTCGGGATTATTGTTTTGATAAGCGCCAACGGTCAGTTTGCCGAAATCAAGATGAGCGATATGCCCCGGCCCGATTTTATTGGAACAGATAAATCCAAGTCCACCGGCAATGTTCAGATTGGGAAAATCTTTGGCTAAATCCTCTTCTACCCCCAGCCCGTTCTGAATCAGAATCACCAGCGTATCAGGCTTAATCAGAGGGGGTAGCAAAGTTTTCAACAGGTGGTTGTTCGTGGTCTTCAGCCCGACGAGGACAACGTCACAAGGAGTCATGTCTGTAGTATTGTTATAAGCCAATACGTTTGACAAATGAAAGTCTCCGGTCACGGAATCCACTTTCAGGCCGTGCTGCTTTACATGCGCATAATCGGTATTGAACAGGAAGTGCACCTCTTTGCCCGATTTGGCCAGCATTCCACCGTAAAATCCACCGATAGCACCGGTTCCTATAACTGCATATTTCAGATTCATAATCATTCAAATTTATCCGGACACAAAGATAATTCCAAAATGTGTTTTGTGTCACGCAAACACGTTCAAATCAGGAGCAAAGAATCTTTGCTCCGTTTGCAAAAATGCAGCCTCTTAAAGAAATAAACACGCCTCTTAATTGTTATAATGTATATCGAAGCTTCATTGCTCGACCTTACGAGTCTTTTGATTCAAAATACTGTTTTCAAGAGATTTAAAGTCTGTACTATTTTTACGAATTTCTGATTCCCAGATTGTTTAATCTTAAACTAAGGAGAAATAATTATGGCACCCAAAATAAATATCAACAGCGAAGAGTGGGTGGACATGGTCTTTGAAGGAAAGAATCAGGCTTACGGCGCACCTGATCTTCGCAAAAGCAGTGCAAAACGTCTTCTAAAAGCTTTTGCAATTGCTGTAACCTTATTCTTATTAGGCATTTGTACTCCTGTTTTCCTGAAATATATTACTCCTAAGAAAAAGATTTCGGATGAGTCTATCCGGGAGTTATCCATGATTAAACTGGATAAACCGAAAAAGGCAACGGAAGTTCCCAGAGCTATAACCACTCCACCTCCGGCTGCTGTACAGATGCGTTCTTCCATCAAATTTGTTCCTCCTGTCATTAAACCAGACGAAGAGGTTAACGAAAAGGAAGAGTTTGCCACCCAACAGGAAGTAATTAGCTCAAAAGCCGCTGTAGGTGTTGTTACCTATAAAGGTTCTGAAGATATCAATGCTCCAATTCCCAAAAGTACAGAAGAGGCCGAAGCTTCATCAAGTCAGATTACGGAAGAAGCGCAGGAGGCATTTATTGTAGTCGAGCAAATGCCCGAATTTCCGGGAGGTACCGAGGAATTACAAAAGTATCTGAACAACAACATCCGGTATCCTGTTTCAGCTTTGGAAAATGGAGTTCAGGGTAGGGTTATTTGTGAGTTTGTGGTAAATAGTGATGGACGGGTAACTAATGCCAAAGTTATTCGGGGTGTTGATGCGTCACTCGATGCTGAAGCGTTACGCGTCATTAACAATATGCCGCCGTGGAAACCCGGAAAACAAAGAGGAAAGCCAGTGAAGGTGAGATATACTTTGCCGGTCAATTTCAAACTTCAAAACTAAAATCGAGTGATTTCGTGATAGTTTAACCCTATAAGAGAGGCTATTCAGTTAGCTTCTCTTATTTTTGTACCTGAATTCAAATCAATCTTACAGACAATGCTTTATAATTTCGACCAACTACTTAAGCTTGTTAATAGCGAAATAGATAATATCAACTTTGATAAACAACCGGCAGGGCTTTATCAACCGGCGCAGTATGCTCTTTCTTTAGGAGGCAAACGAGTTCGTCCTATCCTGACTCTGATGGCGTGTAATCTCTATAGTGATGCACCTATAAAAGCTATGCAACCGGCTATAGGAATTGAAATTTTCCATAATTTCACGTTACTCCATGACGATGTTATGGATAAAGCCGATATTCGTCGCGGAAAACCAACGGTTCATAAAGTTTGGTCCCCCAATAACCTTGCAGGTTTTAAAGCCAGCTGCTAGATAAAGATTTTCAAGCTCCTTTGGTGTAAAACAGTGGATGGCTGGCATTAGGTCGTTAAAACGAATTTTGGAAGTATTATTAATTTCATCTACAG
>JAUZOF010000380.1 GCA_030706585.1 Bacteroidota bacterium | reverse complement strand
ATGTTATTGATAAACTGAGATTTCAGTTCATTATGTTCATTAGCAATGCGGATTGATTTTTTCTGCCTGGATATTACCGCCAGGTTACGAATCATAAATACGATAAGTATTGCAAGACCTGCTGCAAGAATTACGATCAGAGTAATCAGTCCACCGATAATGTGCTTTTTAGTGGCTAACGCGTCATCCTTTTCCTTTATCGTTTGCAGGCTTTCGTTGTATTTCCTTTTGGCGACACTCAGTTCGTCCTGAGCATTCATTGTTTTTGCAGTTTCAAGCCATGCAATCAGCTTGTCATAAGTACGAGCTACGAGTGGTGCATTGTTGGCGCGGGTAGCAACTCCGATCAGCGTTTTGTAACATGCTGTCACTTTATCATAGTTCTTCTGTTTGCGGTATTTGGCAATCAATTCGGAGAATGTCGCATCTCCTTCAGAATTCTGACCAAAAGAGTAGTGGTAGTTCATTTTGCTATACAGGTAGTCATTGTAGATATCCTGACTGCCCGATTGATTAGCCAGTTCCTGCAATCGGTCCAACTGAACTTTTGCCTGAGCCGGATTTTTAAGTTTCAGGTACATGTTTACCCGCTCTTTGGTTACCAGAAAGAAGAGGTCGTATAGTGTTTTATGTTGAGCCTGTCCTGCATTAGCAATCATCTGATCCAATGTGCGACACATATCGAAGGCCTCTTTATACAGGGATTCTCTGTGATAAAGATTACTGACGTGTATTCCACATTCAACTGCCTGTTTATAGTTTCCGGCTGTTGTAAAAGCATCGAAGGCCTGTTTGTAGAGTGAACGTGAAGATGTAAAATCTTTTTGTTCATATCGGGCTTTTGCCTGTTTTATTAAGTCATCTCCCTTGCTAGTCGGGGTTTGAGCTTGAGCCATCATACAGAGGCATAAACTTAAAGCGAGGATTACTTTTTTTAATCTCATTCTTTTTCCGGGTTAATTAGATTTAGTTTCATAATAACATAGACATCGATTCGGATTGAAGCAGGTTGAATTAGCCTTAGCGAAACATGGTTTCATTTTTAGATGAAGCTTTGCCTGATGGAAACGATGTTGTAGCGGCAAATTTAACCAAACTTTTAACATGGAAAGCAAGTTAGGTACGGATTTTCCCTTTAGCGAAATTCGAAAGAGACAATTGTTGCAGATTATAGATAATAAAGCCTTTTTTCATGTCTGATATCTGGGTTGTGCTATGATTATATTCGCGCAAAAGAGGAGTTAAGTTTATATGATAACCTCTGAAGGCTGTTGCCATACACGAGCGGCCAACTGAGGTATGTGATTGTTTTTTTTGTTTATAAGCTACGCTAAAAAAGAGAAGGATATTTTGGCGTTACTCATAATTTGGATGTTATCTATTTTGTAACTGCCCCAAGGGCCTTTCTTATATTGTTGTTATTTGAGTGCGGTGATTATGCTTCAATTTTAATTGTATATTTTCCAATATCCTGTTTTATCACTTCCTAAACGTTTTATCACGCCCAGTTTTTTTAGCTCCTGGATATGTCTTTTGATTTTTGAGGTGGAATATCCTGTATCGTTGGCCATTTCAATGTATGTGGCTTTCGGGTTTTGTTGTAAACAATTTAATATCTTTCGTTTTACAGGGTCATTTACAAGGTCACCTTCTGCTTTTACAGGGTCATTTTGTCCGTTTACAAGGTCACTGTAACGAACATGCATTTCCCTGTTTTTCAGAATATGGTTTTTGCCATACAATAGGTTTTCGAAGAAGCGCAATAAGAATTCATTTGTAGCGTGAATGTTTCTGGTGTGGTTTTTGTAATTGGCCCTTACCAATGCGTTACGGAAGTACCATGAATATTGCTCAAACAATTCGTTATTCACTTCAAAGCCAAATGTGCGCAGGTATTTTATCAGAAATATCGCAGTGGTTCTGGTGTTACCTTCTCCAAAAACGTGTATTTGCCACAGATAGGAGATAAAATGAGCAATATGCTCTGTGGTTTCTTGTTGGCTTAATCCTTTGTAGTTAAACTTGCGTTCCTGTTCAAAATCGTATTCCAACGTTTCTTTTAAGCTTTCGGCGCTCGCGTACAAAACCGTTTCGCCATCCAATACCCATTCTTGTTTGGTGATGTTGTAGTCGCGGATTTTGCCCGCGTGGCTGTATATATCCTGGAACAACCGGCGATGAATGGTCAGGTACTCTACTGGTGAAAATGTAAATGTTTGTTCGCTCAATATCTCGGCAATGCGTACCGAAACTTTATCGGCTTCTTCTGTCCGGTTTTCGGGGTCTTTTGTAGGGTGTTGCTTGTAATGGGTGTCTATTCTCTTTTTTACTTCATCAATGGAAATGTCGCCTTCAATGTTCTGTTTGGCAGTTGCTATCAAATAGTCAGAAGGTTTCAACCCATCAACTTGTTGTAAGCCAATAGCTGTTTTCCAAACTTTTGCTTTTTCTACTTTGTTCGGTTCGCCCTGTCGTAAATATTCTTCAAAATTATCCATTGATTTACCTGATATATATACCATTCAAAACACATTTTGAAACTTAATGTTTCTTTTCCTTTGTTGTTGGACGATCCCTCATCGCCCCATTCAATTGCGTTTCTCCGGAATTTACTCTCCAAAGTTATGATAATTTTTATCTTGAAGTTGCTATCTGTTGTGTTAGGTTGCAATGACGTAATTCTCTGTTACTGGTTTTAAATGAAAACATCCAACTGAAGCGGTTGCTTTAGTCGGATGTTTTTTTGTTTTGGTAAGACCTGATGTCTTGTTTTTTAACGACGTATGCTGGAGCCATGCGCCGAACGGGCTTACTACGGTTTTTGATTGTTGTCTGATTGTATATCAGGCTACGCTAAACGGGGTTGTTTTGCTCCGATTGTGATCTATAATCAGCTTTTATTTATGATAATACTTATACCTTTTAATGAGTCTATTTTTAGGTTCTAATATCTTATGGATTGAACCTAGGGTGTCAACGGCAGACATGATATCAAAAGGTTTAAAGTTACTTACTGAGCAGTATAAATTAGCGATAAAAGCAAAAGCCTTAAATGTATTCCAGAGTTTAATATTCAGGTTTATCATTTTTGCCTATAAACCTGCAAGAAAATTATCTACTCTTTATCCTATATTTTAATTGATATAATGTCTAGTTGAATATTTTTCCAAATACGAATTAATTATGAAAGCTTTATCAGTAAAACAGCCTTGGGCATGGTTAATATGCTACGGAATCAAAGACATCGAGAACCGCACATGGAAGCCTCCCGAGAAGATGAAAGGGAAACGGGTGCTGATTCATGCTAGTGCAAAACCTGCCGGACATTTAAGAGACGTTTTAAATCAAGAGCAAAGAGATGCGCTGTCTGCAGATATTTGCATAAATGGTCACGATGACAATTGCAAACCGAGTGCCATCATTGGCAGCGTTGAAATCGTGGATTGCGTGATCAATAACGAAAGCATCTGGGCGGATAAAACCAACCTTCATGAATTTGAAAATTCGCTGACGGGCGAGAACGGGTGCATTCCAATCTACAATTGGGTGCTTGATAATCCGGTGCTGTTCGATAAACCGATCTTAAACATTAAAGGGAAACTGAACTTCTGGGAGTCAAAATACGAGCAAATAGAATGCCCGCTATGCAATACAATGCAGCTGCACGACAACAGCGATATTGGTGTGCCCGGGTGGGGTAATCCAGTTCATACTTGTGAGAAATGCGGGTATGCTATTCTTGAAAGTGAGTTATGATCTAATACTAAATTTATTCTCTAAGTTATTTGTTCCCAAATAACTTAGAGAATAAAGTAGATGAAAAACCAACTAATAAATATGGCTTGTTTTCATGGAAACTATATCCACATCCAATTTGAATAATTCCACTTAAATCCAAAAAACCACCAGATGCTATTGAATATTGATAACCACTTGGATTATCTCCGTAATTTGTCATAGAAATAAATCCACTTAAGTTGATATTATTAAAGAATAATGAGTTAGTATTGTATCTGTAAAGCCTTGCGCCTATAGATGGGGTTACACTTCCTAGATTAAATCCTCCTGCATTTCCTGTCACTCTAAATAATATAGGCGTAAAAAATATATCATTAATATTCATCTGCCAAATAAGTTGTGATCTGATCTTAGTTTGATATACAGCTTGTAGTAAGGGTGCTGTAGGAGTTGTATTGTATGCAGTAATTCTTAAATACCTGTTGTTATAAAGTTCTATCGTTGGATTTACAGATTGAATAGTGGTTTTAGTAATTGAAAATTTTCTATCAATCGAACTGTATAAATTAGTATAGTCATCATCTTTGTGGATATCTACATATTCATCAGCACTATTCTCTGATTTTGAAACCTCTATTTTAATCTTACAATTAAAAGTATCAGGACAATGTACTTCTATTCTAGATTTTCCAATATAAAAAATTGGAGCATCGCCACCATAAAAGACATTATTTATCTCTGTATTAAATATTTGGTCGGTCTTTTTGCTTTCATCGTAAGATGGTGTAATATTCTGATTCGCATTATTGTAAAGATTAAATGTTAATCCATTGATTTTATTTTCATT
>JAUZOF010000038.1 GCA_030706585.1 Bacteroidota bacterium | reverse complement strand
TGCGCGAAGGGTTCCGTTGCGGAAAACGGTCTCTTTTACCGCTTCGAGCCGTGTAAAGATAAAAGCGGTCAGCTTCTGATCTGGACGGATGTTGCGGTTGGCAACCTCTTCAAGCGACTGAATCAACTGTTGCAATTCGGTCTCGACAACGGCCATGTACACCTCATTTTTGCTTTTAAAATAGGTGTAAAGGGTGCGACGTCCTTTTTGGGAGGCCACGGCTATGTCGTTCATGGTAGTATTTTCAACTCCAATGCGGGCAAACAACTGTCTGGCCACATCTACCAGCAAATCTCGGGTACGGGATATCGGCATAACTCTATAACTATTGCACATTTGAATATAATCCGTGCAAAAATACAACCTTTTTTGCATTTAACCTTTACATCGTGCAAAAAAAGGAAATGCAGGGGTGAGAGCACGACGGTTTTTCACCCTCCCTCTTCCCCTCATCTGCTCATTCCCTTATGTTTCTCGATATTAATTACTACTTTTGCACCCAAAATAAAAAACACAGAACAATATAACGCATGGAAACAGTAGTAAGCGGTATCCGTTCGACCGGAAACCTCCACCTGGGCAATTATTTCGGAGCGTTGCGCAACTTTATCAAGATGCAGCACGAAAACAATTGCTACTTTTTTATCGCTGATTATCACTCATTGACTACTCACCCTGACCCTGCACACCTACATAGCAATGTGCGTCAGGTTTTATCAGAATATCTGGCTGCCGGACTTGACCCGGAAGTCTCTACCATCTTCGTTCAGAGCGATGTGCCTGAAGTGACCGAACTTTATCTGCTACTGAACATGCACGTATATATCGGTGAGCTCGAAAGAACCTCTTCTTTTAAAGAAAAAGTGCGCAAGCAACCTGAAAACGTAAATGCAGGATTGCTGACTTATCCTACCCTGATGGCAGCGGACATCCTGCTTCACAAAGCAAACAAAGTACCCGTTGGTAAAGACCAGGAGCAGCACCTTGAAATGACACGTAAATTTGCCCGTCGCTTCAATACGATGTATAATGTGGAATATTTCCCGGAACCCTCAGCTTACAACTTCGGCTCGGAGCTAATCAAGATTCCGGGACTTGACGGTAGCGGTAAAATGGGAAAATCGGAAGGCAACGGCGTTTATCTCTTCGATGAACCGACTGCTATCCGCAAAAAGGTAATGAAAGCGGTGACCGACCAAGGACCAACCGAACCCAACAGCGTGAAACCAGAGCCGGTAGAAAACCTCTTTACCATCCTCAAAGTGGTTTCAAGCCCCGACACAGTAGCTTTCTTCGAAGAGAAATACAACAACTGCGAAATTCGTTACGGAGACCTGAAAAAACAACTGGCTGAAGATATCGTGGCTGTAACCGCACCTATCCGCGAACGCATCCTTGAAATACAGAAGGATGAAGAATACCTGCGTAAGGTGGTAAAAATGGGTGCAGAAAAAGCCCGCGAGAGTGCCAGCAAAACGGTAGCAGAAGTTCGCGAAATCATGGGATTCAAAAAGTTCTGATTATTTGCCTGATTAGCATAGACGATATAGCCTGATGGAATTTTTCTGTCAGGCTTTTTTATTAGCGGAAAAAGCTCTCGTTAAACTAATGGATGACGGACAATGTTTTAGAATAATCACTTAAAATATTTCCGACATGATACAATCCAAAATCACCACAAATCTGTGGTTTGATGACCAGGCTGAAGAGGCTGCGCAATTCTATACATCCATCTTTCCCGATTCCCAGATGGGTGAAATCTCACGCTATGGCGAGGTCGGTTTTGAATATCATCACAAACCGGCCGGCTCGGTCATGATGGTGGAGTTTTCCATTATGGGGCAATCTTTTTCAGCACTCAATGGTGGTCCAATATTCAAATTTAACGAAGCTATTTCCTTCATCGTTCATTGTGATTCGGGCGAAGAAGTTGACTATTACTGGAAGAAACTTTCCGAAGGTGGCGACCCCGAAGCTCAGCAATGCGGCTGGCTCAAGGATAAATATGGATTATCCTGGCAAATTGTTCCCTCTGAAATGGCAACGCTGATGAGCGATCCTGACATCGAAAAGACCAACCGGGTTATGAGTGCGATGTTTGAAATGAAGAAGCTCGACATCAATATCCTGCGAAAGGCATTTGATGGAAGTATTTGATAAAGAAAAACCAAACAGACTTATTGTCTGTTTGGTTTTTCTTTATTTGGCAGAAGAAGGAATATTCACAACACCTCCAATATTAACATCGCTCATTACGACATTGTCCGTATTTGTAAAACTGACTCCAATGGGCGTTTTCTCTATATTGACATTCTTGAAATAAATATCTGTCACTTTTTTCTCCGGATACCCCTGAATGACCAATCCGGCATTGGTAGCCTCCCGACACTTCAGTCCATTGACGAAGACATTATGAATGTCCGTTGCATATCCTTTTCCTTCCCCATGATAATAAGAGGTAATAAAGAAGCAATCTTCAACCTTATCAAAGGTGACATTATTTACAAATATATCGGTGATAAAACCACCCCGGTCAGGATTTGATTTCAGGAAAATACCCCGTTTGCAATAACCACCGTAGGTGCAATCTTCCACAAAGACATTACGCACACCGGCTGACATTTCACTGCCGATAACTACACCATGCAGTCCCTTAAACTTACAATTACGGATAATGATATTTTCCGAAGGCATAGCTGTAGAACGTCCTTCGTGGTCACGGCCTGACTTTATCGCAACATTATCATCGCCATTATCAAATTCGACATTCTCGATAAGAATATTGCGGGAATACTCCGGGTCAATGCCATCATTATTGATGTTCTTGGCATCGTAACGAACCCCGCGAACGGTGACATTCTCCGATTTTAGCAAATGCACGCACCAAAAAGGCGAATTGGTTATTTTCACTCCTTCAATCAGAATATTCCTGCATTCAAATAGCTGTATCAACTGAGGTCTCAGGTAGTGATTCCCGCCAAAAACACGCTCCTTCAATGGCGTGGCATTATGATTCATATCACGGCTGAGTATTTGAGCCGCTTCCTGTTTGCTTTTCCATGTATTGAAAGTTTTAGCAGCATTTCCATCAATGGTTCCATCTCCGATAATCGAGATATTTTCAAGTTTATAACCATAAATAAAAGGGCTGTAGTTATAAAGCAAAGTCCCTTCCCAACTGGTTAGTACCACCGGCAAATAACGGGTGGGATCAGAAGTGAATTTTAAACGGGCTCCCTTTTGCAGCTCAATACAAATGTTACTCACCAAATGAATCGGACCATTAAGGAAATAGGTTCCTGCGGGAACGACCAATTTCATGCCGTTTCGCTTCTGTGCTGCTTTCATCGCCTTATCAAAAGCAGGCTTGCAGTCTGTGAGTGAATCCCCCTTTGCTCCGAAAGATAAAATTGAGACTGAGTATTTAGGAATCGCCGGCGGAATAATGTTTTTCAAAATTGCATCCCGTCTGCTTATTCTGATGTCTTCCGGATTTGTCCCTCCTTTTGCATCCATGGTACTTTGTAATATTAAAAGAACAACAAAGACTACAACTGCTTTATAAATACGCATATTTGGTTCTTTATTTCAAGGTTATCTTCTTTTCTTTTTTGCTTTAACAACGATACGACGTTTAGTTTCAATAACCATTTCCTTCGCCGAATCTTTCCGTGTAATCAAATGAGGAATACCTACACCCACAGACAAACTCATCAGTATAAATGACGCTTTGGCACCGTTGTTACAAGTCTCTGCCAGTACTTGCATATAGTTAGCGTCAGCTGTAGCTGTCAGATTGATTAAACCTATCATCGTCCGATAGGCAAATATCCCCGGCACCATCGGGATAACTGCCGGTATTGAAAAAACAAGCGGAGGAGCATGTTTGCTCAACGAAGTCCAGATACTCAAAAATCCCACCACGGTTGCTCCCACGAAAGCAGCAATTACCACATTGGCACCCGATTCAATCAGGGTAAATTTCACAAAGCTGCCACATACCCCGAGGACAAATACAAAAAACAGGGTGCGGACCGGCACATTAAACAAAACCCCGAACCCTATTGCCGCAGCTCCCGCCCAGAAAGCTTTTTCTATAATAGTAAACCACTCCATAGCTTAAATGTGATAAATGTAAATTGAAAACAACATGCCAAGCGCAATCATAAATGCCAGAATCAGACCGTGGGTCCAGCGCAGAATGCCATTCAGTGTATTTCCGTCAAACAGGTCGGTAAAAGTATTGATAAACGGCACTCCGGGAATAAGGAAAAGAACGCTGGTAGCCAGGGCGTGTTCCACCGTAAAATCCATATTCAGTTGGGTAAAAAATCCGGCAACCAACGAGGCTGTTGCAGCTCCGGCAAATACGCACAGATAAAGGTTGAATTTCAGTTTATGGGCTTCCTGGCGAATGAAGAGTCCGGTAAAGGTGGCAAGATAAGTTATCAGCATCTCAATCGCATTTCCACCGGCTAAACGACAAAAAGCACTACCCGCCAAGGCAACCAATGCCAATACCAGCAAACGTGGATAATGAGGTAATGCAACCAAACGGTCAATTTCCTGCCGTATTTGCTGAAGCGTCCAGCCATCTTCAACAACCCGCCAGCTCATTCGGCTAATACCAGAAACAATCCTGAAGTTTACTCCATGCGGTGAGGTTCTTTTGAGTCCGTGATAAAGGTTTTCATCTTCTTCGTCATGGAGATTTATCGTAAGAGCCCGGTGCGTGATAAACAAATCCATCGAATACCCATATGCTTCAGCTATTCGATTGACAATTATTCGAATCCGGGCCGTACTGGCCCCGTTACTCATCAGCAAAGCTCCTATTTCAAGCAGCAATACGCCTAACTCCTTTATTTCCTTTTCATCTCTTTTGGCCATAGCACTTTGGTCTGTCTATTTGAATACAAAAGTAGGGCATTTCCGCTATATAATCTGGAATTGACTTTTTTGCAGTTGATTTTTCAGTTATTTCATTCGAAATACAACCTATTTGACAAAATGTAATATGGCATTTCCCTAAATCAGAAACGGCAGATTGAAATGTTTCAACCTGCCGTTTTACCATTATATCAATGTTGTTTATCTTGTCAATGTAAACTTCATGCTGATACCAAAATTGGTATTTGAAACCGGATAAGACGACGATGAAACCAATGGTTTATTTATCTGCTTATCCAGGAAAGCCCGTAATGTCAGAGCTTTGCTCATTGCATAATCAGCCGAAAGTTTAACCGTAATGTTACTTGTTCCACTGGTAGGTTGGGTAAAATTATCAGCAATCTTACGGATTAATGCCTGATTGAGTCGGTAGGAAATATCTCCGCGCAGATTCAGGTCATTCTTGAAGTTCGACTTGCTTTTCTCATTCGATTCAAAAATCTTGAAATCTGCTATTTTATATCCAAGCCCTACCACAAACTCATCAGCAAGCGATTCGACAATCTGGTTGGATGAAATATTTAAAGCAACATTTCGTGAGTCTTTGTATTCACCATGGATAGACATGTTATTCTTTAAAGTCGCATCCACACCGATAAGCGGGCTGTAACTTTCGGTTATCGCCACCGAGCTAATGTCGAAAGGTGATGACGGAATCGGATTTCCGGTCAAAACATCACGGATAAATCCGAGGTCATCTCCAGCACCTATTCCGGCAATCCAGTTGGTAAACGAAGAATATGATCCGACACTGTATGTACAACGGTATGCGTGATTAAGACTCAACGCCTTCAACGCACTTTTGATAAACGGCAATTGGCTCAACCCATCGTAAGTAATACGCCAGTTAGGCAAAAGGCTTTTCAATGATGGGAAAGCTGAGAGCTCGATGTTATTAGCATCTTTTCCGGTATAAGCTGCTATAAATGCAGGAATCAAGACATCAGCAGAACTTGAATTTACACCGCCGTATTTTGAATCATAGAATGTTGGATAGGTCATATTATCCTTGTTAAAACCGCTGTTTGGATAAATCACGCCCTGATACTTACCTTCAATCCGACCGGTGATGGTCTGAACGTTCTTTACAAATTGGTCAAATGCATCTGATTGATATCCTCTCTTCGCATTTACAGATCTCAGGGAAGTCGAAATAGCGATGGTAGTCATTGTAAAACTACCGGTAAATATTTCAGGCATTCCCTCGTACATAAACTGAATCTGCTTATTGTTATTGGTATTTCGGGTTGCATTTAACTCAATCTTCAATCCGCGAATAGGTTCAACATTTGCCCGAATCTGCAATTCGTCGTTGATGTTATAAGTAGCAGGAGTTACTAATTTGGTAGAATCATTACCTACACCTAACAACCAGCCTTTATTGTTAGCTCTTTCAATATAACTTTTATCTGTCAGACCAAAAGCAAAATCTAATCCCGGAGCCATTAAGCCCGCCTCCCTTCCTTGTCCAAAGAACGCACCGACTTCAGGTTGGAATGATGGTAATGACATGGCATTTATCCTACGATAACCGATAGATATATTTCTCACTGACATTAATCCACGGGCAATGTATTGCCCAATTTCATAGATTGGAGAATCTTCCATTTTCGGACCCGGAGTAACCGTTAACTGCAATGATAAGGCGCCTCTGCTGTTGATGACGATCTTATTATTGTCAATTACCTTATAACTCACCTCATACAAGCTATTATCCGCTTTTCGGGCAATTACTTTTACATTGCGGCTGTTCAGGTTGTGGTAAATTGTCAGGGTCGTATCCTTGCGCAGGGAAATGGTCTGCTTGAATTCCTTCTTTGCCATAACATCATTTCTTCGCGGCATTCCCTGACTCTGCTGCATGGAGGAAAATTTCCTGTTCGCATCTTTCAGAAACTTGAACTTATTATACAGCTGTTCCAGGTTTAACCGGCTATCAAAACCTATCTGCATCTGGTTACGGATGGTATTTCCATACTCGGTATTTGCATCGATATATGCACCTCTGTCCCAGTTATATGATGAATTATATTTCACATCTGCGGTAGTCCAGTCGAGGAATCCGATTTTACTTAGCGGTAAAGTCCAGGTCAGGTTGGCTGTCTGAGAATATGTCAAAGGACGACCTAGCTTCCGCAAGTTCATATTGACTGTATCTTTCCAGTCCTCGTATCGCTCTGGGAACAGACGACGGTTCACAGGAACATTCGGCTCATCAATACGGGCATTCGTTGCCGCATTAATATTGAATTTGATCTGTTTGGTAAAATCCCATCGCAGACTAAATTGGCGATCCCACAAGAAATCTTTTTTCCAGGATAATAACGGATCCGATATTTCTAGTTTTCCTGTTGTGGGATTATTCAAATCACGCGACAACATTTCATAGTAATTGCGTGTAATATTCGTATTGAATCCGAAGTTATTTGGCAAAAAGTTAATACCAAAATCCTTTACTACTTTAAGCGATTTTGCCTTCACCTTATTAAATGGCTCCCAGGCCTTCAACATTGGAGAATAGTTATAGGTAAACATTCCGCGATAGTCACGGCTAATCTCCCACGCAGTAGTCGGATTGTGCTTATTACTTTCGTTATATGCGTATCCTACACTAAAGTTCGCCGGGTCATATGGCATCGGTTTTTTACTCTGAATATCGAATTTCAGGCTTGATACACTGAAGCTTCTGACCTTAACTAAGGTTTGGGAAAGATCTTTGATTGAATCTCTCTTTTCCTGTGTATTGTAGGTATTCAGAACATTTTGCAATAATAAATCCTGATCAGTCGCACTATATTTCGGGCTGGTTACCTGTTCTGAATATGAATAAAAAAGCGGTGCTTTGAGTTTTACTTTTTCAGGAACCAGACGCCCCAACTCAACATTTGCCGCTACGTTCATTTGTTGATAATCTTCGGTCAGTCGTTCTGAGACAGACTGTTCTATAGAACCGAAGCCTGCTGTCTGTTTCAATCCGCTCACATTCAAGCTGGCAATGTCAGATATTGCAAGATTGGCGTTACCGGTTAATGCCCATCCGCCATCTTCATTAAATCCGGTTACTCGCAATTCATTCACCCATATCTCAGCAGATTTTGAATTAGTAGAATTATTACGCACCCCGATCATAATAGTCTTGACATCTGACAAAGAAGGGCTTCCCACAACCGTAATCTTGTTTGCAGGGTTATCCGGATCGGACAATGTATATGGTGTAATAAAGGTCACGTTTGTGCCGGCTCTGTTTTTTTCTGTGTTTCTTTTCGTCTTAGTATCGGTCAAAACAGAAAGCGGAAAATCAAACATATTCGTAACCGGCCAAACTTCTAAACGACTTTTTGTCGAATTTGCAAGATATTCCCCCCATTCAGTCAGTGTGAGAGGAATCTCATATTCATAATAGTTATTTTTATAGTCAGAACCTAATCTAATAAAAACGGAAAGATCTCCCGATTTAGGTGTCTTATCATCTTCAGCGATTTTCTCTGCATGAGTGTACATTTGCAAACGCTTATACTGGCGAAGATCTATGCCTGAACCTTTGTAAACAGCACGTGCATCACTGGCACCCAAATCAGTAATTTTCAACGAAAGTGCCTGTTCATTTAGTTGGGTCAACTGAGGTTGACTTGGGTCAATCACACGGCTAATACCCGGAGGTAATACATAAGCCACCGGTTTTCGGTTTGCATTTTCTTCGATATTGACTGCCGAAAGTACCAGCGACCCATTGCTTGATGCCGCATTTTGTTTATTCAGGGTTTGAGTATAAGCACGCCATTCTCCGCGAATTAATTCTAAAGTTGCAAAACGAAGAATTACAGAATCCTGGAAACCGGTAAGATACATACGCATAAAACGTATGGTCTTAAAATCCTTGATATTATTTATCGCTTTATTATAATCACGAACCGGAATCTTAAACTGATACCAGGTTACAGGTTTATTATTAACCAAAGCAACTCGTTTATCTGTTATAAAGTTGTTACCGATAGTTGTGTCCTTGTGGTTGATTTGAACGCGATATTCAAAGTAGCGTTCATATTCATTCAAAGTATTATCCTGATTAATATCCTCAACATCTGGTACATTCTTTGCTGCCACATCATATTTCTCGGGAGAATCTGATGATGCTGTTGAGTTTCCCTCTGTACCGTTATAGCGTTTGTAACGATTTAGAATGCTTACTTTATCCTTATCGAAATCAGAACCTCGGAAATAGTGATAATTATCTCCGGCCGGGTCATTATTAATCTTTTCGTATGCAGCATCAGTCAGGTAACCTTTTAAGGAAGCTAAATAACTGGCATAGGTCGAAAACGATTTTTCTTCTGTTGTTGAAAGCCCATCCAATCCGATATCCTGCAACTTCCGAAGCCCAGTCGTGTTATCAAAAGCATAAGTCAGAGATTGTCTTTTTGAGATGTACCCCCAATTTGTAGAATCGACAATGCTTTTATCGCCTGTAAAGCCATTTTCAAAAGACTTTTTCCCATCCTTGAGGATATCTTCAGAAACCTCCCCGAGATTGAATACCAATTCTCCATCGCTTCCCTTTTGAGCATCTGATTCATTTACAAATGGATCCATCATCCAAAACTCAATATATTCGATATTAGAGCTTTCAAAGTCTGTAATATCAAGTTTACGCATCATCCCCCCCCAGCGTTTGGCCGGGTCCCTTAAAGTACCATCGGGGTTGATACCGGATGAATAACTTGTTGGATTGACATCCAGGTTGTAAGGGCCTCTTTCTTTTGGATAATAGGCAACGTTAAGCACCGGTATTATTGATGTTTCGCCATACACCCTTGATTTATTCGGGAAAATCTCCTGTTCAGTTACTTCTCGAACAAAGTTATTCTGACGTTGCTCTTTATCAGCCTTAATGTGAGCCGGCATCAGAGACGAACTGGTTCGCGTAAAGATACCATCAATCTGATACCAGGCCAGAAGGGCTCGATTTTTTCCGTAAATGATGTCGTTTGACAATTTTGATTCAGCAAATTCAGAAGGTGTCGAAGCAATCGTCCAGGGATAATATTCACGCAAGCTATATCCTGTCTGTGTCGCCTCAAAGTCATCCAGATAAGAAGTTCCCTGGTTACCTAGTTCTTTAGCGTGACCGGGATTTAACTTCGCGAATTCAGCATTAACTGTAAGATAAGACGGAGCCTTTGCATTTATAAAAGGGACCTTGTTTACAAGATCTGTCAACCACTGGAATTGTTTACGGTATGAAGTATTGAAACCCCAAATTGTATTGCTGATTGACTCCTCACCCATATTGACTTTTTGTGTCAATGGCTTTTCAGATAAGTGCATAATCGTACCGCCCACGGTAAAGTTCGGATTGAACTCATAATTCAGATTCAACCCTGTCAACGTTTTGCGCTGCATACTAAATGTGGATTGATTTTCAAGCGATACACTCACCGGAGTTCCTGATTCCAATATATTACTATTGAGAATGGTCACCACACCCATCGCATAATCAACCGTATAATCGACATTTTCAGTCAACGTAGCACCTCCGGCAGTTACTTTTACAGAGCCCCGCGGCACATTCATTGCATTCAGTCTGATTTCCGAACCTGATGAGGATTTATATTCACCTTTCAACAAAAACTTATTCTTTTCGGCAAGTTGTTGGGCAACCGTTTTTGTTGAATCATAGAGTTCCTTAAAAATGTATTTACTCGCTTTGGTAGAATCGGCAAACTGTTTGGCAAGGTGAGCGCCAAACGGCTCTACAACTGGGAAATAAATACGTCCGGTTTGTGAATTAACGGTATATCCCTCAACATAGTCGAAAAATCCGTCAGGGTAATTCTCATTTTTAGAATCGAGACGGTCCAGATTCATGGTTTTCAACAAGACTTGTTTCCCATTCTTACTTTCAGGCAAATAGTTCACATAATTACCGGTAGAATCGCTTTGGTAAACAATATCCATACGGAATTTATCTTTCTGAATCTGGTAAGCATTGAGTGCGTACACGTTTTTCATCATCAAATTCCACATTTTGGAATCCGGAGAGAAGGAGGTATTTTTCAACAATTTCGCATACAATGTTTTACCGGCAGTTGTATTGTCCGACGAAAATTCCCCCACCTGATAAACAGTACCATTCATGGTATATTCGTAAGCCACACACAATACTTCATCCGGTTGAAGCGCCGATTTCAGGGAAACATACCCCAACTGGCTATTGTAGGTATATTCCGAAGATTCAAGCTTGCGTGCACTCTCGATTTTCTCATAATCTTTTCCTCCTACAATCTGGCCTTCCAATATCTGGCTCGCTTTGCTGATTTCACGTAGATCAGTCCAGGAAATAATTGTTTTATATAATGAATTTGACTCATTATCAGGAACTTCCTTGCTTCCGGGTGTCCATTTTTTATCTGACAAATCATTGGTATTATGTTCCCCTAAATCGGTGAAGCCTATAATATTACGGGCCTGATCATAATTTCCTCTTTTATTTGTCACCCACACCTCCATCCGGTTGATAACCATTCCGGAAGAAATATATGGCAATTTGCTCATCCACTTATCGTAATTATCCCGAAAGTAGTGAGACAGGAAGAAGTGACGATTTTCATCGTACTGATCAATTTTAATTTCAAATGAAGTAGTCTGAACCCCACCTTTTGCATTGACCGTTTTTGACTGGGATTCTTGTTGGGCCAGAATAGCCGTAGCCTTAAGTTTACCAAACTGCAATGTGGATTTGACACCAAACAGTGCCTGAGAACCTTTAATCAAAGAACCGGTAGCCGGCATACTAACATTTCCGGCTTCAATGTTCTTAATAATCTCATCCTCTTTTCCCTGATACTGAAGTTTGATTTTCTTAGAGTCAAAATCAAACGTTGCCTCCGTATCATAGTTCAGGTTAAAGTTCACTTTATCACCCACTTTGGCATTGACATTCAACTGTACCTTCTCGTCAAAATCAAAGTATGTACGTTTGCGGGAGCGCTCCGGCAATGACGGGTTATCAATTACGTTACGCTTGATCCCGACACCAATCTCGGCGGATCCCTGTGTACGAATATCAATTCCTCCGGGGCCAAATAATTTATCTGCAGGGCCGAGACCGATTTTCATATTCAAAAATCCGAGATTGTCTTTTCCCTTAGACAGAGCCTCTGCATTTTTGGACTTGTAGTATGACTGCAGGGACTGATAAAAAGTCTGGTTCATATACTCTTTCTCAGTCAGCAAAATCGGAGTCGCTATATCCACATCCCCCATCCTGGTCCGAATGATATAATTACGTGTATCCGGATCAAATTCAACTGAGGTATTAACATTTTTGGGATTAGGAAGATCAATAGGGTTCTTTTGGCGATACTCATTCGCAGAAGCAGGTGCAACCTGCGCAACCGGGTAGCGCGATTTTGCGGTAGAATCCTGGCTTGTTGATTTTACCTTCTGATTGGGTATTTGTTTTTCCCCTCCGGTCTTTGCAAATACACTGATAAATCCGCCTGCCAGTGCAACCAGAGCAAGATATAAAAGAGGTTGGATTTTATTTTTCAAAACATAGAAGTTTTTGAATGAACAAATTACAGTAACTTAAGAGCTGACTTAATCACCTGTTCCACCGTCATTTGAGGCGATTCGGAGAGCAGCTTGCGTACCACCTTAGCCGATGCAGCCTGCATAAAGCCTAGCATGACTAATGCAGCTACTGCTTCATTTTCCGTTTCGGAATGAGCCAATGCACCCATAATTAACGAGTCTCCCGAGGCTTTTATTTTGTCTTTCAGGTCAACAATAATACGTTCTGCTGTTTTAGCACCGATACCTTTCACTGTTTTAAGCAGTTTGGAATTACCGGATGCAATGGTTGATTCCAGTTCCGCTACGGTCATCGAGGAAAGAATCACCCTTGCAGTATTGGTCCCGACCCCCGAAACGGAGATCAGCAGTAGAAAAATCTCCCGCTCATGCTTATCCCGGAAGCCATAAAGCAGATGTGCATCTTCACGAATGGCCTCGTAAACATAAAGTTTTATACGATGACCAACCGCCATATTTTGATAAGTATTGAGCGATATATTAATAAAATACCCCAGGCCGTTACAGTCAACAACCACACTTGCGGGCGTAAGTTCTACAATTTCTCCGGAAATATAATCAAGCATAAATCTCTTAATTTTTCGGGTCTGATTTTTATGGTTTTCTATTCAAAATCGGGTTCTATAACGAATGATATGGGTAATATCGTTGCTTAGGGAAATATTTCCCTAAGCTTCGTGTAATTATTTTTAGATATAATTCCTATTAAATTAAGCAGCCACAAATTGAAAATCAACGAAGTTAATCCACGAATAAAGTTAGAGGCACTAAATATGTTGATTTTCAAATGAAAATAAAATCCGATCAACACAAATACTTCTCCTAAATTGGAAAAGAAAAGATACTTTCTTATTCGTGGATTCGTGGCTAAATAATTAAGCCTGTTTCAGCGTAAAAATTCTACCCATGCAAAACGTTATATGAGCCCAAAATCGTAAACTGAGTCATGCTATTTCAAATTGTTAACTCAGCAAAGAGGTTAATCAAACATGCTCGCCTACAATTACCCTAATTTACAATAAGAGCCACAAAAATATAACAATTTCCCGAACAAATAAGAGCGCTATTAATATTGTTTATTTCGAATAACAAAGAATATTCACCCTGAATGGTCTATTTTTGCAACAAATTTCAATGCATGACAGATTTGAGCCAACTGGCGGAAAAAGCAAAAAAACAGGAAAAGCAGTTTAAGCTCTTTTTCAAAGGACTGAAGAAGAACCAGCTCCGGGATTTGGATGATACGATTCATGCCATTCATGAAGAGGTTTTCGAAGAGATAAACTGCCTGGAATGTGCCAATTGTTGCCGTAGCCTTGGCCCCCGCATTACCGACCGGGATATTGAAAAAATGGCTTCTGCTCTTCGGCTAAAACCGCATGAAGTCGTTGCCACCTACCTGAGAATAGACGAGGACAACGATTATGTTTTTAAATCAATGCCCTGTCCTTTCCTGATGCCGGATAATTATTGCAGCATTTACGAAAACCGCCCCAAGGCGTGTCGCGAATATCCGCATACCGACCGGAAGAAGTTTTTTCAAATCCATCAATTGACCATTCGTAATGCACAGACCTGCCCGGCTGTATTCGAAATACTGGAGCAGCTTAAAGCAGAGTTCGAAAGCTAATTTGGCGATACAATCGTTTTTGAGTAATTTTGCATGATCATAATGGGTGTTTTCACAATAGGTATTCTACTGTAATTCACTTGACTCAATCTAACAAGCACAATCAGACCCAATGAATTCATTCGGAAATATTTTCAAACTAACCTCTTTTGGTGAATCCCACGGCAAAGGCATCGGCGGTGTAATCGACGGAGTTCCTTCCGGCATAGAAATAGACATGGCTTTTATCCAAAGCGAGCTTGACCGCCGCAAACCCGGCCAATCCAAAATCACCACTCCCCGCAAAGAAAATGACGAAGTTTCGTTCCTTTCGGGAATCTATGACGGCAAGACAACCGGCACCCCTATTGGTTTCGTCATTTACAATGAAAACCAGCACTCTTCAGACTATGATAATCTGAAAGAGCTGTACAGACCGTCACACGCTGACTTCACTTATGCCTCCAAATACGGCAACCGGGATCATCGTGGTGGTGGCCGCTCATCTGCCCGCGAAACCATCTCCCGCGTTGTAGCAGGTGCAATTGCCAAGCTGGCTCTCAAACAACTGGGCATCGAGATTTTCGCATATACATCACAAGTGGGCTCAGTGGCTCTGACTGGTTCATACCAGGATTACGACCTTTCAACCATAGAAAACACCCCCGTTCGCTGCCCGGATGCGGAAGTGGCGGAAAAGATGATCGAGCTCATCCACCAGATGAAAGCGGAAGGCGACACAATCGGCGGTGTTATTTCGTGTGTGATCAAAGGTACGCCCGTCGGGCTGGGAGCTCCGGTTTTTGACAAACTGCATGCAGCTTTGGGAAATGCCATGCTTAGCATAAATGCGGTAAAAGGATTCGAATACGGAATGGGATTTGCCGGAGTCGGGCTTCGTGGCTCTGAGATGAATGACGCGTTCTACAATAACAACGGCATCATCCGCACGCGCACCAACCATTCCGGAGGCATCCAGGGGGGAATCTCCAACGGTGAAGACATCTACTTCCGCGTAGCATTCAAACCCATTGCTACCCTATTGAGAAATGTTGAAACGGTAGATAAAGAAGGCAACGAAATCACTTTAAAAGCCAAAGGTCGTCACGACTCCTGCGTGCTGCCCCGTGCAGTACCCATCGTAGAAGCAATGGCCGCTATGGTAATTTTTGACCATTACCTGATGAATAGAACGACTAAACTCTGATTTATTTACAGAATATCATATAAACGTCTGGCTCAATGATGGGTCAGACGTTTTTTATTGGTTCTACTCGATTTAGTGTGAGATAACAAAATGGCTCTATAACGGATAATGTGGGTAGATATCTATTCAGCCTTTCTTTAGGGAAAGAATTTCCCTAAAGAATTTCGTGGGATAATTTAGGTCAAACTCTATCTATATAATTTTAGCCACGAAACGTAGTTCGACGCAGTCAATGCACGAATTAAAACTCAGTATATAACCTTTTGTTAATCAAGCAAAATGGAAATCGAAGTTTCACGAATCTTTTTTCATTACTGAAAAAAGATAAGACACATTACTTATTCGTGAATCGAAGATCAACGAAGTTAATTCGTGGCTAAATAATTATGATTGTTATACCTTCAATACATACCCATACAAACCGTTATAGAGCCTAACAAATAGAGTATTTAAAGTTAAGAGCCTGTTTAAATTTTATTGCTCGACTTTTTTAGGGCTATTTCGGAGTAGATTTTTTGCTTTTATCCCGCAGATTTAGCGGGCTAAATCAAG
>JAUZOF010000379.1 GCA_030706585.1 Bacteroidota bacterium | reverse complement strand
CACACCTATATTGCCTGCGTGATAGCCAGTCAGACGGCGGTTGATTATTTTATGGGGAAGTTTGGTGAGGAAAATGTCTCCCTGTGGGTGGCTGCCATTGACCCTGAACTGAATGCACATGCTTATATTATTCCGGGGCTCGGTGATGCAGGTGATTTGGCTTTCGGAGAAAAAGAATAAGTTCTTTTCCCGGCAACAATAAAAAACGTCGAAATGATTAAGAAATATCATTCCGACGTTTTTTTGTTGTCCTATTTTGCTATTGGGCGCTCTATCCGGCAGTTATTTATCAGCCTTGCTTTTGGCTATTTCTACGGCATATACGCTTTCAAAACCTTCGAAGTTGGCCCGGAAGATAATCCATTTCATGTCCGGTGAAAAATGGATATTGGGTTCCAGCTTGTATTTGTGGAACTTCATGTTGACTAACCGTTCCGCTTTGAAGTGATTCCCTTCCGGAGTGAAGAGGTAGATCCACTTTCCGTTTTTCGCATTGGCCACCGATACAGTATCGCCACCGTCACCGGCAAAGAGTTTCTGGTCAGGAGAAGTGGTGTAATGTACACTCCATTGGTCGCGGGTCAGTCGGTATTTCACCTCTCTCCCCGTTCCCAGATTCGTCCCTCCTACATAGAAATCCTTTCCGCGTGGTAATTGCAGGTCGTACCAAATCGTCTTTCCATCCTGACCAAACCATTCGTGACCGGCAATTTCATCTTTCATACTTCTTTTATGGATAAGTGTTACCTTGCGGGTATCCGTGTTGATTGTCCAGATTCTGTCCACCTTTTGCCACGGTCCTTCGTGGCAGAACATCATCACTTTGGGATCGGCCGGTGAAAACTGTACGTGATTGAGCCATGCATTATCGGTAAAGAGTCGCGTGAGTTGTTTTGTTTTGAGATTAATGGCGAATAGTGTTCTCGGCAAGCGAGCTTCATATATTCTGTTGAAAAAGTCTTTCTTTTCCGGGTAGGCTTTCACGATGGCTTTTTCCGCTTCGGAAGAGCTGACTCCGCCCACTAACGTTTCATCCGCATTTAACGTGGTGATTCCCCCTTTGAGGTCGGATGGGAATACAAATACGAGTTCGGTTTGTTGTGAGTCTGCATTCGTGCTGAAAACGCTGTCTCCGACCTGGTAGTAGATGTTGTGAGAGCGCTGGCCCACGATTTCCCCTCTTTTGTATGTTGTACCGCTGGTGAGTTGTTTTATCTCCAGCGTGTTCAGGTTAACCGTGAATAAATTCTGTCCCATGCCGTCTGCTTTGTAGGCATCATTTCCGTAGAATACCATGCGGTCGCCTTCATTGCCTTTCCCGGATATAAACGGATTGTTGTGAAAATAGAAACTTGCACTGTTGCCTTCACGTTGCGTCAGGCGAATGACTTTGTGGTGGGTGTCTTTGTCTATCCAGGCGTTGGGCATTTTATGACCGCCTGTCTGCATTACGGTTTGAGCTGCCAGATTTACCGGTGAGCTGATAAGGGCTAAAAGCAATAGCCTGAGGAATGCGTTTTTGTTCATGGGTTTTATTGCCAGGGTTATTAGGTGTAATTCAATGTTATTGTTACATAGGCCAAATATATATTTCTTCACCTGATCAGAGCATAACGATTTTGATAGATTGATTGTTCCTTTTGACAGGATTGGCGTTTTCTTTATCCAATTCAGTCGTATAAATTGTTGTTGTGATTTTTACAATAAGATAAGCGGCTTTTCTTATTGTAAAATCTACATTGTAAACATTCGGGTAAATGCTTTTGAAATAGGCGTTTATCATACACCCTTATTGTAAAATGTATGAATATTAAATAGTTGATATTCAGTACATTATGTTTTATAACATCGCATTTACAATAAGCTTTTCGTAAAAGTGACTATATCTTTGTAGTCGTTAATCAAATCAATTGTTTCAGTGAGTACAAATCCCGGCTTCTTTCCGCATTTATCTGTTGACTGTGTCCTGTTAGGTTACGACGGAGAAAAACTTAACGTGCTTTTAGTAGAGTATGGCAGCGAACTGGATACGGAGAAATTCAGCAGCCAGAAGCTGCCGGGAAGTGTTATTTACGATAACGAAGATGTGGATGATGCAGCAGAGCGGGTTTTGTATGAGCTGACCGGCATCAAAAACATTTACATGAAGCAGTTTAAATGTTTTGCCAACCCTGATCGTACTAAAAATCCACGCGATAAATACTGGCTGGAGAATGCCATCCGGCAAAAGATTGGCCGGATTATTACAGTCGGTTACCTGGCGCTGCTTCGCATTGATAAGAAAGGGCCGCAACTCTCCAAAGAACATAATGCGACCTGGTGTCCGCTTGATGAGTTGCAATCCCTTGCCTTTGACCATAATCTGATTATCGAGGATGCGGTGAAGCAGGTGCGCAAAGAGATCGAGATGGAGCCTGCGGTATTGTTTGAGCTTTTACCTAAAAAATTTACAGCACTTGAGCTTCGTACTCTTTTCGATATGGTACACGGTGTGAAAGCCGATGTGCGTAATTTCCACAAAAAGATAGCGGCGATGGAGTATGTTGTTCCATTGGAAGAGCGGCAGAGCAATGTATCGCACCGCGCGGCACGCTACTATCGCTTCGATAAGAAGATTTATAATAAGATACACGGGTAAAGGATTGAGGGAATGAGGGGATGAGGGAATGAGGGTGTGATGAGATTCCTCATGATTTCGTAACGTAAGACTTATAACGTAAAACATAAAGACAATGTATTTATTAGGAGTTGACATTGGTAGTTCATCGGTAAAGGCTTCGCTGGTTAATGCAGAGACCGGCAAATGTGTGGCCACCGACTTTTCACCGAAAGTAGAGATGGAAATCATGGCTGTAAAAGCGGGTTGGGCAGAACAAAGCCCTGAAGCTTGGTGGGCCAATATGAAAAATGCCATCCAGTCGATTATGTCCAAATCGGGCGTATCGGGCAATGAAATCAAAGCCATCGGTATCTCTTACCAGATGCACGGCCTGGTGTTGGTGGACAAAAACAAAGAGGTGCTCCGTCCGTCTATCATCTGGTGTGACAGCCGTGCTGTACCTTATGGTGAAAAGGCTTTCAAGGCAATCGGAGAAGAGCAATGCCTCTCTCACCTGCTCAACTCTCCGGGTAACTTTACCGCCTCCAAACTGGCCTGGGTAAAGGAAAACGAACCCGAACTCTACGCTAAAATCTACAAAATCATGCTTCCCGGCGACTATATCGCCATGAGACTGACCGGTGAAATCACCACTACCGTTTCCGGATTGTCGGAAGGTATGTTTTGGGATTTCAAGACTAACTCGGTTTCGGAAGATGTGATGAAATACTACGGATTTGACGCTTCTGTCATCCCGACTATCTTGCCTACGTTTGCTGATCAGGGTAAAGTAACAGCTGATATTGCTGCCGAACTGGGACTGGCTGCCGGAATCCCGGTTACCTATCGTGCCGGAGACCAACCAAACAATGCCCTGTCACTCAATGTATTCAATCCGGGTGAGATTGCCGCTACAGCTGGTACTTCAGGGGTTGTATATGGAGTAAACGGCCACGTGAATTACGATCCGCAATCACGCGTAAATACTTTTGCTCACGTTAATCACACTGCTGATTCTACCCGTTTGGGTGTGTTGCTTTGCGTGAATGGAACCGGTATCCTGAATTCGTGGATGAAGAAAAACGTTGCGCCGGAAGGTATCTCGTATAATGAGATGAACGAGTTGGCGGAAGCTGTGGCAATCGGATCAAACGGTATTTCTATTCTACCTTTCGGTAACGGAGCTGAGCGTATGCTCAACAATAAAGAGGTGGGTTGCTCGGTGCACGGCATCAACTTCAACAAACACGGTAAAGCTCACCTTTTGCGTGCGGCTCAGGAGGGTATCGTATTCTCCTTCGCTTACGGTATGGAGGTGATGCAGGGCATGGGTATCGATACCCGTATCATTCGTGCAGGTTTCGCCAACATGTTTATGAGCCCGATCTTCCGTGATACACTGGCTGGTGTTACCGGAGCTACCATTGAGTTGTTTGATACAGACGGATCGGTGGGTGCGGCTAAAGGTGCAGGTATCGGTGCAGGTATCTACAAATCAAATGTTGAGGCATTTGCATCACTGGAGAAACTGAAAGTAATCGAACCCAATAAAGCTCAGGAAGAAGCTTATAAGGCGGCTTATGAGTTGTGGAAGTCAAAACTTTAAGAGACATTCCCACAGATAGTGGGTTTTTCCAAATGAGAGATTTTCAGTTTTTGGACACCGCCCCTAAATCCCCTAAAGGGGACTTTTAGAGAGTGCTGTACATTAACAGAAGTACCAAATCTAAGTTCATTAAAGTGTGTAAAGTCCATATTTGCAGTGCTGCAGAAGTCCCCTTTAGGGGATTTAGGGGTGGAAAGACCAAGGTACACACAATAATCTCAACGAAGAATATTAGCACTTTACAATTTACGGCTTTTAGAGAAGTTAATAATTCAATAATCAATTATCAATGACTTCCTTGTCTTCCTTTTTGGAGAGCTGGAGTCTCAAAACACAAAACAATATGGAACAAAAAGAGGATTTTCCTTTAATAGTAAAAATCTATTTTGAAGGAAAATAGAGTAAAAACCCCATGGCTTTCAGTTACT
>JAUZOF010000378.1 GCA_030706585.1 Bacteroidota bacterium | reverse complement strand
ATGTATCGTGGGAAAAGACTGAATCAACTGATTGGGGATTGGATCTTTCATTTCTGAAAAGCAGGTTACGTTTAACTGGTGATTTTTACATCAAAAAGACAAAGGACATGCTATTGGCACTTAAGATTCCCTATTACCTGGGCATGGGTGATCCGGAAGTAAATGCGGGAAAAATGTTCACGAGAGGATATGAATTAGATCTTAACTGGAATGACAGCCATAAGAGCTGGAAATACAGTATTTCTGTCAATTTCTCAGATTTTATATCCCGCATAGGAGATCTTAAGGGAACAAAGTTTTTGGGTGATAAAGTGAAAATGGAAGGCAGCGAATTTAACGAATGGTACGGTTATCTCAGTAACGGGCTGTTTCAATCCAGTGACGACGTGAAGAATTCGCCCAAGATAAATAACAATACAAAAGTAGGCGATATAAAATATAAAGATATTTCGGGACCAAACGGAGTTCCTGACGGAGTGATTTCTCCCGAATATGACCGGGTACTGCTGGGCGGTTCATTGCCCCGTTATTTGTACGGTGGTAAATTGTTTGTTGGATACCAAAACATTGATCTGTCCGTGGTTTTTCAAGGGGTCGGAAAGCAAAATGTGCGTTTGGAACGTGATATGATAGAACCTTTGCGTGGGGATTATGGCAATATACCCGCCATACTTGACGGAAACTACTGGAGCTCTTTTAACACAGATGCCAGGAACCTCCAAGTTAAATTTCCGCGGCTGACTCGTGTGAATGTGGAATCCAATATGGCGATGTCTGACTTTTGGTTGTTTAATGGTCGGTATTTTCGGCTGAAGAATTTATCATTGGGATACGTGTTGTCTAATAAGTTGGTAAACAGTGTGAGAATAGAGAAGGTCAGAATTTATGCCACTGCGACAGATCTATTTTGTCTCAGTAACTATCCACGAGGGTGGGATCCGGAGATGGGAACTACCTCGTATCCAATAACTACCTCTTTAACCTTTGGAGTTTCACTAAACTTTTAGACAATGTTTTCATGAAAAATGCAATACTCAAATATACACTCTTGTCCATACTGGCTTTAAGTTCTTGCAGCAATCTTGACCTGTTGCCGTTATCGGAAGCATCATCCGGTAACTGGTATTCTTCCGATGATGAAATAGAGATGGCTGCAAATGAATTTTACAAAATTGGTTATTGGAGTCCAGTATTGGAAGATACCGAGCAGGAGTCTGACAACTTTACCTACCGGAATTCTAACAGAAATGAGATCCTTAACGGAACGCTGAATGGCCAAGCTTGGTACGTCATCACATTGTGGTCACAGTGTTACAAAGGAATTACGCTTGCCAACATATTACTCGGAAAGACCGAAAATGCACCTTTGACCGGACTTTCGGCAGATAAGGTAAGGCAATTTCGTGCAGAAGCATATTTTATCAGGGCATGTAAATATGCAACATTGCTTTCCTATTATGGAGATGTGGTATATCTTACTTCAAGTATTAACATAGAACAGGCTTTGCAAATGGGACGGATGCCTAAGAAAGATGTGATTCCATTGGTATATGCCGATTTTGACAATGCCATTGCAGATCTTCCTGTTTCGTATATGGGAAGTCTGGATCAGCGGTTTACCAAAGGTGCGGCATTAGCCATGAAAGCTCGTTTTGCACTTTATAATAGTGACTGGGCTGTGGCTGCAAAAGCGGCCAAGGCTTGCATGGATTTGGGTGTATATGATCTGCATTCAGATTTTACCAATTTATTTTTATCCACAACCAGAAACACCAAAGAAAATATATTCCTTATCCCGAGGTCTATCGATAATGGAGTGACTCTCAGTGACTGGCTAGTGAATAATGAGCTTACACGCAATGCTACAGGCTACGCTGCCGCTACTCCGTCGTGGGATCTGCTCGCGGCATTCTTATGCACAGACGGGCTGCCGATAGATGAATCACCTCTGTTTGATCCTCACAACCCGTTTAAGAATCGTGATCCGCGTTGTGTGAAAACTATCGTTGAGTTTGGTACTCGTCATTTGAATTTTGATTACAATCCTCATCCTGATTCATTGACAGTAATGAACTACCAGACGGGTAAAAGGCAAAAGAACAACGATAACAGAGCTGTGGCTCAGTATGCATCTTTCAATGCCCTGGTATGGAAAAAAGGAATCGACGCCACCTGGCTGGTCAATGGCAAAAAGGTGGATAACGATTATGTCATTATTCGTTTTGCTGATGTGTTGTTGATGTATGCAGAGTCTAAAATTGAATTAAATGAAATAGACGCGACAGTGCTTAATGCCATTAATCGCGTAAGAGCCAGGGGGTATGGGGTTAGAGTAACTGATGTGGACAAATACCCAGCCGTGATCACCACTAACCAGGCAAAACTCCGGCAGACGGTGAGACTGGAACGTAGGGTGGAATTTGCCAACGAAGGGCTTCGCTATATGGACCTGATACGATGGCGGCTGGCATCTAAGGCTCTTAACACAAAGAACTACGGGATATTATATCCTGCTACTTTGTTACGTCAGACAATCACATCGAAGGGGTTGTGGTTTTGGCCTTCTACACCTAAGATTGATGATGATGGAATAGCGGATTTTTCAGCCATGGAAAATGCGGGACAAATCGCCGTATTGTCTCAACGAGTGTGGGATGACAGACAATATTTATGGCCGATTCCAACAGACGAAATATCTATAAATAGCAATATAAGGCAAAACCCCGGTTATTAATAGGCCGAAGTTCGTTGTAATATAATCATTTGATATATAGTTGTATCTGATTGTGATACTCACAGATTATTACAATCAGATTTATAAATGTAGCAATTTTATTGTTGTACATTGATAGTTTTGTCTTAAATTAAATAGTTAATAAATACAAACAAATAGGATCCGAACATGAAAAAGACACTGGGATTATTCATCTCATTTTTATTGGCCGGTAGCACATTATTTGCTGCGGAGCTATTGGTAGAAGCTGAAAGCTTTATAAATAAGGGAGGCTGGGTCGTTGACCAGCAGTTTATGGATGTGATGGGATCTCCCTATATCATGGCTCATGGCATGGGCAAGCCAGTGGCTGATGCATCGACCACGGTAACCTTTCCCGGATCAGGAACTTATTACGTGTATGTACGTACATTCAACTGGACATTCCCCTGGGCCAAAGGTACCGGTCCGGGGGCGTTTAGCCTGAAGGTAGGCGGTAAACGCCTGTCAACAACACTCGGAACCGAAGGCTCACAATGGATGTGGCAAAAGGCCGGCACCGTATCTGTCAAAGATAAGCAGACGACGTTGGTATTGAGTGACCTTTCCGGATTTAACGGCAGATGTGATGCGATCTATTTTACGACCGAAAAAGGAAGTACACCTCCGGCAGACGTCAATGAGTTGGCTCTTTTCCGCAAGAAGCTTCTCAATATTCCGCTTAATCCCGGGAATGTGGAGAAATATGATTTGGTCGTTGTGGGTGGCGGTGTTGCAGGTATGTGTGCAGCCACAGCAGCTGCACGTCTGGGATGCAAGGTTGCTTTGATCCATGACCGTCCGGTATTGGGAGGGAATAATAGCTCAGAGGTGCGTGTTCACCTGGGAGGATCTATCGAAAAAGGGAAAAATGCCGGCTTGGGCCGCATGATTCGTGAATTTGGTCACACCCGTGAAGGAAATGCCCAGAAGGCAGATGTCTATGAAGACGAGAAGAAAAGCGATTTTATTGCTAACGAGAAAAATATCACCCTGTTTACCAACTGTCATGCAACGGCCGTAACGACGAAAGATGGTAAGATCGAATCAGTCTTAGCTAAACAAGTTGAGACCGGAAATGAGATCAGCTTTAAAGCTCCGATTTTTGCAGATTGTACCGGTGACGGCACGATCGGTTATCTGGCGGGAGCTGATTACAGAATGGGACGTGAAAGCCGTGATGAATTTGGTGAAGATCTGGCTCCTGAAAAGGCCGATAAAATGACGATGGGAGCTTCGGTACAATGGTATTCAGTGGCAGATAATAAACCGAACTCATTTCCCCATTTTAAATATGGCGTGGATTTTAACGAAAAAAACTGCGAAAAAGTCACTATGGGCGAATGGAAGTGGGAGACCGGGATGAATTTTGACCAGATTAAAGATTTTGAACGTGTCCGTGACTATGGTCTTCTTGTGGTCTATTCTAACTGGAGTTTTCTGAAAAATGAATTGAAGGACAATCAGAAATACCAAAGCAGAAAACTGGAATGGGTGGCTTATATCGCCGGTAAGCGTGAGTCTCGTCGGTTGATGGGCGATTATATCCTGAAGCAGGATGATATTGACAAAAATATGTTTCATGAAGATGCTTCGTTTACCACTACCTGGAGTATCGACCTGCATACACCGGATACCACCAACTCTAAGACATTCCCGGATGCTGAGTTTAAATCGGCAACCAAACACATATACATCTATCCTTACTCAGTTCCTTATCGCTGCCTTTATTCACGTAACGTAGACAACCTGTTTATGGCTGGCCGTAATATTAGTGTCACTCACGTTGCTCTGGGTACGGTAAGGGTAATGCGTACGACCGGTATGATGGGAGAGGTAGTCGGTATCGCAGCCGCACTATGTAAAAAATACAATACGACT
>JAUZOF010000377.1 GCA_030706585.1 Bacteroidota bacterium | reverse complement strand
GTGTTCTGCCCCTGTGGATAATCTTTAAAGACTAGTTTGTTCTTTGTTGTACTCATGCTCTAAGTTACAACTTTTTGAGCTGATTACAAAGACTTCGAAAGTCACAAAATGAGAGAGGGCATCCTTTTGGGACACCCTCATTCTTTTCAGTTACATTCCCCGGGAGGTCATACGCTTGTACCACGATCTTATCGCCATCGAGCGAAGCGTTTTCAACTGTAGCGGTAAAATACCAGTCATACCTGAAGCCATCCTGCACCGCTGCGCCATGTTCCACTAATGAGCCATCGGCATTATAGATGCTCACGGAAACATTGGTCACCTTAAAGTCATCTTCTACCGTTACTTTAATCTTGTCGGCTACCTTCCCGGTGTATCCCGTCAGATCAATCTCCTTGATGTTTGGTGCTTTCAGGAAATCGGCCACGGCCACATTGAATGGCGTTTTACCGTCGCCGGCAGCTTCTTGGTACAACTTCTTGATCTCATCATTCTGAAGAGCAGTCTTCCCATAAATAGCCGCCTCCTGAAAGCGGACCTGTTGTGCCTTTTGCGCTTCGGTCTGCTCACCCGTCCGTTCACGGGGCTTTGATGCCACAAAAGTTTTATTACCCCGTTGGCGAAATACGATCAAATCGCCAACCATACCACTGAGTCCATGTGTCAGGACATTGTTCTTTGATTCTGCCATCTTCTTAGCATTTTTTTAAGTTTAAACTCTATTGTAACCGCCCCGTTCTCTTTCGCTATTCGTTCGATGTTCGTTCGACTATCGTTCGATCAAGACTTGTTTGGATCAGGAGCTGAATTGTTATCAGATTTAACCGTATCAATGCAGGGCTCCGTTAAATAATTTAACCACAGCGATGATTCAGTTTCGACAAATGCAAAGGTAAAGGGAATGATCGGGAGCTTAAAAACGGATTTCTGCGGAGGAATTTTCAGTCTGTAGCGTTTTTCCGTAATTATACCGGCGCTCCTCCATTTTTTACGGATAATTGCGGATTTCCGGCAAGGCAAACTCTATAATTACGGATTTCTGCAAAATAAAAATTCCGGTTATTACGGATTTCCGCAAAAATCAATAAAAAAAGCGCCCTTACCACAGACGACAGGCGAGCCGAACTCCGCTGATCATGGAATCAGGTGGGGTGTAAAAACAGCAAAGCGGCTGTCCCAATACTGAGACAGCCGCTTCCGGATTACCTAAACATATTACCTAATGTAAACCTATTGTATCGTTTCGATGATGAATTTTGCAGGATTCAACCCCTCGGCCTGAGCCTCAACGGTGATAGGTTGGGCTTTCTTTCCGGCCTGCAACAGGATGGTGGCCACACCGGCCTCTGCTTTGACAGGGTTAACACCGACCAGGCGGGCATCACCACTGACCCGGAACTTTACCTCAACGTCGTGATCAGAAACCGGATAGCCTTTGGCATCGCACAGCGTGGCATAGACAAAGACCGCATCGGCGCCATCGGCCCTGAGCGCCCGTCGGTTCTTATCGTACGAAAGCTTCAGGACGACCGCTTTGCCGGGCGTGTTCACGGTATCCGTTTTGACGACCTTACCACCGATATATCCTATCGCATGGAGATCTCCGGCCGCGAACAGGGGAACCGTAAACAGAAAGGGAGGATAATTGAGATGATCGGATACCTTATCGCGGTCGGCTTTCTTCTTCTCAATAAGCTCCCCGTTCAGGTAAAGGGCGACCTCTTCGCAATTGGAATAGACCTTTACGTTTTTATCTGACTTATCGTCCCAGAGACTCGCAATCTTCACCGTCGGAGTCGCATCGTAAGCCGTTGCGGTAGCATCAGGACTCTTTTGCGACCGGTAAAAGTAGTAGGCATACTTCGGCAGGCGGAAAATATCCATGATACCGGACGATTCTATGTCGGGCGAATAGCCGCGGTTGTAGTCAAACATCAGCCAGTTGGCATCGCCCAGATGGGGATTGCGCAGGTTGTCATTGTGCGCCTCCTGAAAGTTGAGCGCCTGTTGCAGCAAACGTCGTTCGCCATCGCCGCGCAACTGGCGGCTGGTGCGTTCATCGTTTTTCAGTCCGGCATAGCCCGCCTGATTGAGTCCGGCATCCTGTGCGAAATACTCCCAATCGCCATATTCACCCGTAAAGAGAGGAATGGCGCCGGTGTACTTTTTCCAATAATCGGGATATTTGGCGTGCTGGCGTGCCGGGATATAGATGTCGTAATACTTATTGATCCATCCGCAGGTGTAGAGCTTCGATTCGGGCGACTCCTCGCGGGCGATCTCGTTCATCTTCTTCATAAAAGGATCGGGCATGGGCGATTCGTTGAGCGAAAGTTCCCACATAGCCACACTGGCGTGGTTGCGGTCGCGGCGTATCAACTCCCGTGCATCCTGGTAGGAACGCATCTGGAAGGTGTCTTTCCCCACAAACTGCCAGCCGGGAATGGCATCCATCGTGAGAATCCCCAACTCATCGCAGGCATCCATAAAGGCGGGCGACTGCGGATAGTGACAAAGACGCACGATGTTGAATCCGGCCTCCTTGATCTTTACCGCATCGCGATACTGCGCATTGTCCGATAAGGCATTGCCGATGTAAGGATACTCCTGATGGCGGTTCGTTCCCACGAGCAGCAGCGGTTCGCCATTGACGAGCAAGCGCTCGTCGTTGATCTCAAACTTGCGTATACCGATGCGGGTAGAGAGTTGGTCCACTACCCCACTCTTCTCCTTTACGCTAATTTTGAGGGTGTAAAGATTCGGATGTTCGGGATGCCACAGGGCGGGATTTTTCACCGTTAGGTTTTGGCGAAAGCTCTTATCGGCATTCGCCGCAAGTGTTTGTTGCAGCGAGGTTGCCGCTGCGACAACTTTACCCGTTGGGTCTGTCAACGCATACGTCAGGACAAAAGATTTCGGTGCTTTATTCTCGTTGCGAACATGGGTTGCCACAGCCACCGTAGCCGACTGAGCCGACACCTCCGGATACCAGACATGCACGCCGCCCGATGCCGCTTTATTTTCTTCCACAGCATCCGTAATGTGCAGCGGATTGGTCACAATCAGCGACACATTGCGGTAAATGCCACTGTAATAGCAGAAGTCCAGCTCCTTGATCGGTTTGCCCGGAGGCACATTGGCATCGTCATGATTATCGGCCTTCACCACCAGGCGGTTGCTTTTGCCATATTCGATATAACGGGTAATATCAATTGTAAAAGGCAGATATCCGCCGTAGTGGGTTTCGATCAGGTTGCCGTTGAGCCACACCTGAGCCTGCTGCATCACGGCTTCAAACTCAATGAACACCTTCCGGCCTTTCCACTGTGCCTCAGGGGTAAAATCTTTTTTGTACCAACTAATCCCCACCCAGGGATTGACCACAACCAGAGGCTCGACCTTCGCTGTGTGCGGCAAGGTAACCGTTTCCCAATTCCGGAAAGCGTAAGCTTTCTCTTCGGGACGATTAGCCGTTTGATCCAGATCTTCCTGATTGCGGAATTGCCAGTTGTCATTGAAGGAGATCTTTTGCCGGACGCTCTGGCCAAAGGCACCTATTGAAACGTTAGCCATCAAAGCTGCTAATACAGCCGCGGCAATTCGTTGGTATTGAATCCGAGATAATAAAGAGAACTTCATCTGAAAATATTTTTATTGAAAGAACCTGTCAGCCGGGGTGTCAAAAATCGAAGGTATTCAGCAAAAGAACTTCGTTCTGTTTTTTATAACCTGACTAAACGTCGCACTGTCATCCCGTGCTTGACGCGTTGTCACCCCGTACATGATACGGGGTCAAAATCGCAGAAGATTGCATTTTGCCCGTAATGCTGTTATTGTCTGGTTGAGAGATCCCGCATCAAGTGCGGGATGACAATATCAACATTTGCTCATTAATTTAATTCTGTGATTTCTGGAACGAATTTATCTCATTGAAACTCTATATTTTGACACCTCACCTGTCAGCCAATAGAGGCTGTGGGAAAACCAGAATATTCTTTGTATTAATTACGCGTCAAGCGGTCCGAAGCCGCTGAACGCTTGCAACCTACGCTCCCGAGACTTTATACCAGCCGGATTGATAAAATAAAGAAGCCCTCGTTTCCTTCCTTTAAACCATCAAAAAAGGGAAACATGTGAGGGCTTCTTTCACTGACTATATAAAAAGGGATTATTTAAATGCATCCAAAGCCACTGTCGGCTTACCGGAGTTATCGAAAGCGCCGAATGGATAACTTTTCCATTCGCCGTAGCATTCCGGTTCCCAGTAGAAGACGCCTAATCCTTTGTTGCCGGGAACGGATTTTACCTTCGTAATCAAGTCGGTCAGGAAGCTTTTGCAGGAAGTGGGTGAATCCCAGCTCATGCCACATTCCACCACCATCACCGGTGTACCATAGCGAGATACCAGGTCGTTCATGTTTGCCAAAACCTGACTATTACAGGTCGCCCAGTCGTTGGCGGTGGTGAACCAATTTGGATAGACCGACATGCCGATGATATCCCATTTGGCGCCATTATTTTTAAGTCCGTCGAAAATCCAACGATAAAGCGAATTATCATATCCTCTGTCCAAATGAACAATGACCTTGGCATTGGGAAAGATCGACTTCACGGCATTGTATCCGGCATTGGTCAGGGC
>JAUZOF010000376.1 GCA_030706585.1 Bacteroidota bacterium | reverse complement strand
GCCAATGAGTTCTGGCCGAATGATGATACTGAAATGAAGGAAACTACTGCAAATAATAAAAGATACTTTTTCATAATTGACTATTATATTGGTGTTTAATGTTGATTTACGAATGATAATTACTCCACACCAGATATTTCCATAGGCATGTCATGTAAATGTGTGTGGAATAAGTTTCGGGGTTGAAACTTACAACCCCGTTTTAGCAGTCAGGATAGCTTTGGTTTTAATCCTTCCAGCTTTTATATCTGCCATAAGCGTGTCCTCTGCCGCGATCGTGGTCCTCCCTTTCATCGCCGTCTTGTCTGTACCTTTGATTGTCTCTATAAGAAACTTCATAAGTACGACGGTCGTTGTCGGGGTAATATCCTCTTTCGGAGCGAGCGTAATTGTTGTGATCATAATCACGCCCCGGTGCATATCTTTCACTATAGCGGTAATGGGTGTATGGGGAATCCCCACGATAATCGTTGATTACCATTTTGCGGCAATGGTGCAGGTCGTAGTTGCGGAATCGTCCGGGAAGTTCGCATCTGTGTATCCATTCTCCATTGTCCATATAAATAAACATAGAGGAGGGAATGTCATAATATACATCTACATCGGGCAGGTAATAATACCGTACACTCGCTTCTACAGCGGGAGCCCATGACGGACGGGCACCGATATTTACACTGATGGAAAATTGAGCGTGCATGGCACAGGCAATGAAGATTGCCATTCCGGTTACTATTATTCTTAGCGGTTTCATAATGATTGATTTTAGAGGTTTGTTACTCTCTTTGAAAAGGACAATCATTGTGCCGGAATTGCTAATGCGCTGATATATTTATGAATAATAATTTTGTGGAGTGTGGAAATTTGTGGAATTGTGTGGTGTGGAATGTGGCTGGATTTGTGGAAATGGAAGCTACTTTTGTCTCAGATTCCATTTTACCTGGGACATGATTTAAGTATGTTCAAATTTAAGGGAGTATTTGTTACGCGTCGAGCGGCTTGAAGCCGCTGAATGCTAGAGCCCCACACCGGACAGCGGCTCAAAGCCGCTTGCCGGATTGACAGTAATGAAATAAACGAACAAGTCTGGATTGCCCGGTGGAGCTTGAGACTCATACTTACAATTTGTAACTCCTTAAATGCCTATATCTCTTTTGAATCACTCTCATTTAAAGCTTAGAACTGATTGATTCCGGAAAATCCGTTTTCAACCTGTTCAGGTCAGTAAATCCGGCTTTGAGTGCTTTTCGAAGAACGGAAATTGTCGCCTCATTGTTACCCTGCCAGAAAGGAGGGAAGGCAGAGTAGTAATACATCTCGGAGTTTTCAGGTTCTATCGTGCGGTAAACGTATAAAACCCGGTTCAGTAAGTCTGTATTGTGTTGAGTTATGGCTTGTTTCCCCAGCGAGTAACAGACTATTCCCCAGAATCCTTTAATTCTCCGGTACATGTCTGCACGCATGGCGTCCTGTTCGGTTTTAATTTTACCTTCAACGGTATTGATTTCGTTTTTCCACCAGTTGCTCTCTTTGGTGTTGAAAGCCTCAACATAAGTCTGACGCATCCCGATTTCATAGTTCAGGCAATTTCCGAGACGGCTGAGCTGATTCCTGTACACCACATCGTTTTTCAGGGAATTATAGGTTGTGGCAAATGTTTTATTCCGGTCAGAGAGCTCAACGGAGGCCATATTTCGGGCGATAAGTGCTGCTTTCAGGTAATCTCCCTGTTGCTTCAGTGATTCAATTCGGGTTTGTTGTTGCTGATTATAGGCTGTTAGTTGAGTCGTCTTATTCGCAGATTCTGCATTTGGCGTGACGAAATGCAGATACCCCACTGCATTGGCCAGCATCAGTCTGTCGGGCCAGCTGTGTGAAGCATTGGTCAATTCAATTTTCAGATTATGCGGAAGGGATTCTTCCTGAAAAAGATACTGAGCCGTCTCCATAAAATTAAAATCATCCGTTCCTGAAATGGAGATGATCGGGCAGGAGAGGGCGCTGATTTCGTTCCGTCCGGCCAAAGCCCCACACAGGATCAGTCCGTCCGCCGGATGTCCCAACGCATAACCCAATGCCATACGTGCTCCACCCGAAAAACCGGTCAGGAACAGTGCTTTCCCCACCGGATATTTGCCACGTACATCGTTAATCAGTGTTTGTATTGCCCGGTCATACCCTTCAAAACCGTTTTTTACATAATCGGAAGCGACTAATATCATCGGATATTTCCCGGCAGCCAGCTTGAATTTATTCAGGGCAAACTTTCCGGAACCATGCGCATCAATAATCACCAGTAACGGCAATTTTTCCTCCTCTTTCTTCCTTGCCGGAATATACACCTCATATTTGTTGGCAGCATCCGTAAGGCATGAATCCGTTTTCTCAATGGCCTTAATTGTTTCGTTTGAGTGATTCACACCCCGGCATGAAATTAATGTGCCAAATAGCAAGACAAGAAGGGAAAGGAATACTCTGTTCATGATGGTGGTTTTTCTGAAAGGTTAAACGGAATAAGAGGATGAATCAATTTTGTTGGTATTACGATCGAGAGACAACCGTGAGCTAATCACCTGTTCTTACATCGTGACTGTATAGTCGGTCCGGATCGACATTTTGGTACTTTTACCTTCGGCTTGCTTCTTGTCTGAAGAATTACTATTGATGGTAATGGAAATTGTCATCGAACCATCTAAGCTCTTAATCCATCCTGTTTTACGGTCCAGATGATATATCGCTTTGTTTTCTCCGATCTCCAGCTTGAAAAGCATAGCCAGAAAGCCACCGGCCCCGGATGAAAGCATTTCCGGCAGGCTCGAAACGCTTTCAATCAGGTATTCGTCCGGATTTATAGCGAGTAATTTGTAGGTGTTGGTCATTTTATGTAAAGTGTCTCCATTTAAGGGGGTGAATGTCTGCCAGGTGTCCCCCTGATTAAGCGGTTTTTCAGGTAATTCGATGAACGTTTTCTCGAAGCCGGAGGCAAAATCAGCCTGTTTGAGGTTATTCTTTTGCTTTGCCTTGATTTTCTCTAAGGAATCTGCCGGTAGTTTCATTTTGGTCAGTTGGCGGGTCATGTAATTCAGGGCCGGTTGCATTGCTTCTGCAATATTTCCGGTTTTTAATATCTTTCCATTTCGGGCAACGTCCAGGGAGAGGCTTTTTCCCATCATCATTTTCAACATAATACCCAGTTGTTTCTTCAGGTCAGCATCGCCTGTCGTTGTGCTGAGGGAGTCGCTGAATGCAATAGCGTCGGTATCAATGCTGAAGTCTTTCTCTTTTAGTGGAGTTGCGGCATTCATAAGCAGTCTTTCAAACGAAACATCCATCGCGTACCCCTGCGGAGTCAGTTCTTTAATCCGATACAAAATATCCGGAGCGAATTTTACATGCATTTCCATGTTCTTATCCGGTGCAATGATCGAAGTGGTGATATTGAAACGGCCATGCATCAGGAATTGGTCACCCTTTTTCAGGTTTAGCTTCAACGTCTCTCCATGTGTTATTCCGCAAAGGAGTAATGCGGTGAAAACTGTAATAAGTTTCAGTTGGTTAATGTGCTTCATAATCTTTTGAATTATTGGTGGTTAACTGTGTGTTGTGAGAAATGAGTCGTTTAATACCTGACAGGTTGTTATAACCTTAGATTACAATACCCCTTCCCATTCCTTATAAAACTGCTCCAGATAGAGTTCCATAAAGCGGTGCCGCTCTTCAGCCAGTTCTTTTCCCATTCGGGTGTTCATCCGCTCTTTGAGTAGCAGAAGCTTTTCATAGAAATGGTTGAGGGTTGGGGTGTTGCTGTTTTTGTACTCCTCTTTGGTCATATTGAAGCAGGGAGGAATGGCAGGATCGTAAATATCCCGGCCTTTGTGCCCACCGTAGTTAAATGTGCGGGCAATACCTATCGCTCCCATTGCATCCAGTCGGTCTGCATCCTGGATAATGTCAAGCTCCGGGGAACGAAACGTTTGCTCATGGTTTCCTCCTTTGAATGAGATATGGCGGATTATCTGTTCCACATGGCTGATAACCTCTTCATCAACAGCCATAGCACTCAGAAATTCCCTCGCTTTACGTGGTCCTATCTCTTCATCCCCATTATGAAACTTCGAATCGGCAATATCGTGTAGCAAAGCGCCGAGCTCCACCACGAACTGATCTGAGTCTTCGTTTTGCGCAATACGTTTGGCAAGTTTCCACACCCGGTAGATGTGCCACCAGTTGTGTCCGGCTTCGGTGGTGGATAGTTCTGCCTGGATGTAGGTAATGGTTTGTTGGATTATGGAGTCTTTGTGCATTGATTAATGAAGTTTATTTCAATTCTTGTTTTTACCTGTTACAATTCCAAGAAGTTTTTTTTCGGATTCTTCAATTTCTGAAAGATCATTACTACAAAAAGAAGTCCCAAAAAAAGTCCCAGAAATTTGAGTGTGAAAATTAATACATCATCCACAAAGGTTTCAGGGGTAGTGTCGTCGCAATAAATATTTATTTCAGGATTAGATGCAGAGTACTTGACGCAAATATTATCGCCAATTTCTCCTTTATAGGTATTGAACGTTGTGCCGGTGTGTTTGATTCCGGCAATATAAAATTCAAATGTTGCGTAATGGGCACCTTTTCCTTTCCTGATGTTTG
>JAUZOF010000375.1 GCA_030706585.1 Bacteroidota bacterium | reverse complement strand
CCGATGACTCCGAAGGGAATGTTAATCTACGGAACAATGATTGGGTTGCTTACCATGCTGATTCGCCTGTATGGAGTTTATCCGGAGGGTGTCTCTTATGCAATTCTGCTGATGAACGGCATCACGCCCATTATCAATACCTATTGTAAACCCAAACGATTCGGGGAGGTGGTGAAACATGGCTAAGATAGAGTCCACATTAAGAAATATGGTGATTTCCCTGATTGCTGTCACCGCATTGACAGGGGCTTTGCTTGCAACGGTTTACGAAATTACCAAAGCTCCGATTGCCGCATCTGAAAATAACAGGTTGATAGATGCCATCAGGCAGGTGGCGCCTTCGTTTGATAATTTGCCATTAAACGATTCTTGTAAAATCGCTGTTGGTGTTGGTGATACGTTGAAGGTTTACCCGACCAGAATGGATGGGAAATTCACCGGTGCTGCGATCGAGTCTTACACGCGGAAAGGTTTTTCAGGAGTTATCCGTATCATGGTTGGGTTCAATGCGGATGGGGCAATCCGAAACTATGTCGTGCTGCATCACGCAGAAACACCCGGTCTGGGTGCAAAGATGCAACAGTGGTTTAGCGATACCACACAAGCGGGACGATGCATCATCGGGAGAAATTCATCGGCGCCTTTGCGGGTGAAGAAGGATGGGGGAGATATCGATGCCATTACCGCTGCCACCATCTCGTCGCGTGCATTTCTTGATGCAATCAATCGCGCCGCTTTAGCATTTCAACGTATAGATAAAAATCCATTGCACTCTAAATAGCCGGACTATGAACAATCTGAAGATATTAATCAACGGGATAATTCATGAAAATCCCACGTTTGTACTTGTATTGGGAATGTGTCCGACACTGGGAACCACCTCATCCGCCATCACCGGCATGAGCATGGGGTTGGCCACTGCATTTGTGCTCGTAACCTCCAATGTGGCGGTGTCAATGATAAAAAATATTACCCCCGATAAGGTACGGATTCCCGCTTATATTGTGATTATAGCCACTTTTGTGACCACCGTACAGTTGCTGATGCAGGCTTATCTGCCGGGCCTCTATGCGAGTCTCGGGCTGTTTATTCCCCTGATTGTGGCCAACTGCATCGTTCTGGGCCGGGCCGAATCTTTTGCAGCTAAGAACAGCGTCATTCATTCTGCCTTTGACGGTTTGGGAATTGGCCTGGGATTTACACTGGCCCTGACGTTATTGGGGATTGTCCGGGAAATGCTGGGTACGGGAAAGGTTTTTGGGCTGACTGTCTATTCTGAGAAATTCGCCTCCCTGCTTTTTGTATTAGCTCCCGGAGCCTTTATCGTTTTGGGCTTTATGATTGCCCTGATTAATTATATCCGAATCAAACGTGCTAAATAACCGCTGTAAATCCATACTACTATGTCTTACTTCCTGTTATTTCTGTCTGCCGCTTTTGTCAATAATATCATCCTGGTGCAATTCCTGGGTGGTTGTCCTTTTTTAGGTGTTTCCCGCAAACTGGATACAGCCATAGGCATGAGTGGTGCGGTCGCTTTCGTTATGACAACGACCACACTGATTACCTTCCTGCTCCAGAAAGTATTGGATGCGTTTCATCTGGGGTTTATGCAGGTTATCACCTACATCCTGGTAATTGCGGTACTGGTGCAAATGGTGGAAATTATCCTGAAAAAAGTCTCTCCTCCTTTGTATCAGGCTTTGGGTGTATATATTCCCCTGATTACGACAAACTGTACCATTCTGGGTGTGGCCATGCTGGTCATAAAGCAAAATCTGAACCTGTATCAGTCGGTGGTATATGCATTCTCCACGGCAGTCGGTTTTGGCGTCGCATTAGTGTTGCTGGCCGGTGCGCGCGAACAGCTCTCCTTGTCAAAAGTCCCCCGGGCTATGCAAGGCACACCCATTGCCCTGATTGTGGCCGGGATGCTGGCTATGGCTTTTATGGGATTTTCGGGAATTGATAAAACGCTGGCGAAGTTGTGGGGAATGTGATGTTTGAACTATAGTTGAAATTTACGTAGTCTGATTTGATTCGTTTTTGTTACAATATCAAATCTATATGTCTTTATGGGAAAGGTTTTAAAGTCTTCATTTGTCAATGTCTGAATTGCAACCATTGGTTCTGGCGTAGAATTTACGTAGCAACTTGTAATTTTATTTATACAAGGCTCTTTACTCACAAATTCAAGAGCTTGAATAACTAAATCCAGATATTTTGCATTTTCCTCAGGTGAAGATAACCACGATATATTATCATATGATAAATCATTTGCAACAAACTTTGGGGCAGACAAATAGTTATCCTTAATTTCATCAAATCCCATTTGATAACTATTTTTCTCAAATCTCATTTGATAATACTTTATACCTCTACCCTGCAATTTATTCATTATAGCATCTTTGTCTGAATCATTGAAATTCACACCATAATAAATACCAGTCACAGCCCTATAATCAAGTTCTGTATAGCCATGTTTATTAAAGATTAAACGAACTTCATCTTCTTGTATCCATCTTTTTGACTTTGTACCAACAAGACATTTTAATATCTGAACCATATTGTCCTTCACGTTTAAATATTCAGGTTTCAATACAGGGTAACTATCAGAATATTTAACATCTATGCGATGTACTAATGGAAAAGATTCAGGATTTTTATTTTTGAAGCTTACACCATAATTATAACTTTCCATGATTTTTTCTGAATCATATTCTATACATAATCCTTTGTGTCCATTAGCGTAATAAGCCCATAATAGTTCGTTTTTTACATCTTTCGATAATGAAAAAATTCCACATTTTGTTCGTGTAAAGTCTTTAAGTTCTTGATAAATTCTTTTTACCTCTAGGGATAGATTCTTATATTTTTCTAAGAAAGCTAAGAGTTCGGTGTCATCAACGCACATTTCGGTTGGGTCATTCAAAAGATTTTTGTCAGGAACAAACAATCTATTTTCAACCAATGTTTTAATGTCTCTTGATGTATCACATCTGTATTTGTAAAGTTTCATCACGTATTAAATTGGGGCTTTTATTTTGCAAAATAAGAAGAAATCGAATTAGGAAAACCTGGACCTAAAAGAAGCAGTTTGAAAACTGCGACACCATAAAAAGCCGTTTAACCAGTACTTAACCACTGTTTAAACGGCTCTTGTCATTTCTTATGCTCCGGCTTTTATCCCCTCTTTCATTTTCCGGAAAAACTCATTCAGTTTCTCCTTCTGGTCTTCGGTTAGGTTAGGGAGATGTTCTTTTGTTGTTTTAATCAGTTGCTGGAAAGCCTGTTCAGGATGTTCCTCCCTCATGGCCATTTCCACACCGGCTTCGTAGCCCATTTTTCCCACAATATCATTCGATACCAATGCCGAATGGCGAAGGAATTTCTGCGGGTCTTTCTGGAAATAGTCCAGGATGTACGTTCCCAGTTCTTCTCCGACATACCCGTCAGCCTGTTCGCAGATTTTGCCAAATACCTTGAAGTAATATTCGCTTTTGGCGTAATCAGAGGTGGCAAGACTATCCATCAGCGGTTTGAGGTATTTCTCGTTGTCGTTCCAAATGCTTTTCCCGCTCAGGATGAGGTCACCGACTATTTTTACCGAATCATTATCCGGGTCGGTAGCCTGTTTCACCAAAGAGGTAGTTTCGTTGATGATGGCCTTTACGGTGTGGACGGCTTCACGCTGGTCGTTGCAGGCACTGAGAGAAAGTAGCAGGAAAAATGTGGTTGCGAAATGCTTCATCATTTGTCACGTATTGCTGATTTCCCGAACTTCCACACTCGTCCCTTCCCCTTGCAGGATGGGGCAATCCTTCGCCAGACTCAATGCTTCATCCATATCTTTGGCCTGAACGATGATGTATCCCGCCACCGATTGTTTTTCTGAAATGTAAGGACCGGCAGCGATACTACCGTTAGTTTTCAACACAAAACCTTCCGGAGAAAGGTGGTTTCCGCTGATCATCTTGTCCTGTGCGACAATGCCTTCAATCCATTGGCTCCAATTTTCCATGTAAACGGCCATTTGCTCTGGAGTGGGTTGTGCTTCCGGAGTGGTGATGTCCATCCGGAAAAAGAGGATGTATTCTTTAGTCTTCATAGCGTAATGATTTATTTCAATGCTAATATACCTAAATGTTCGATAATCGGGTCTTCTTTGGCTAAGGTTTGTTGGCATTGTTCCGATGCGGCGCGGCATCCGCCTTTGCACTTTGGCCAGTGGGAGCAGTCGGAACAGAATGCCGGAACCGTCTTTTCCCATTCCCTTGAGTAGTCGGAGTAGAGAATTTCTTCCATCCCTTTTTCGAAAATGTTTCCCGCCACAATGGGAGAGTGGTTGCAAAGTCGTATATCCCCATTAATGTCCACCGTGATGGGGCGCCTCAGCACATCAAACGAGCAATGCCCGAACGCAATCAGCGGATAATCTGCCGGATTGAGTAGACAGACCGGAGTGCAGACGTTTGCCGACAGTTGCAGGTCCAGTTCGGCGGCCTTTTCATTGGCTACGGCAAAGGCGTTACGCAGTTCTTCCGCTGTGGCCGAAACTTCCATCGGTTGATTGCACCCTTTCCCGCCGATGTTATACCGGTTAAGCATGATTCTACGGCAACCGAGCGATGCAATGTATTCGAGCGT
>JAUZOF010000374.1 GCA_030706585.1 Bacteroidota bacterium | reverse complement strand
TCGGTTCAGGCCGTTTACGTACCTGCGGATGACTTGACCGACCCGGCTCCTGCAACCACATTTGCCCACATTGATGCGACTACGGTATTGAACCGTAAAATCTCCGAGCTGGGTATTTACCCTGCGGTTGACCCGTTGGCTTCTACCTCTCGTATCCTTAATGCAAACGACGTGGGTAAAGCTCACTATGAGACTGCGCAACGTGTAAAAGAGCTTCTCCAGCGTTATAAAGAGCTTCAGGATATTATCGCCATCCTTGGTATGGATGAGTTGTCAGAAGCGGATAAGCTTGTCGTACACCGTGCACGTCGCGTACAGCGCTTCCTGTCACAACCTTTCCACGTGGCAGAGGCATTTACCGGTATGAAAGGTGTTTGGGTGCCAATCGAAGATACTATCAAAGGTTTCAATATGATTATTGACGGTGAGGTGGATGAATATCCTGAAACGGCCTTCAGTATGGTGGGAACGATTGAAGAAGCGATCGAAAAAGGAAAACGTCTGATGGCAGAGGCTAAATAATAAGTGGCTATGCATGTTGATATAATTTCTCCGGAAAAGATTCTGTATGCCGGGACAGTCAATCGTGTACAGCTTCCCGGTGCTCACGGATACTTTGAATTGCTGAATAATCACGCACCTATTGTCTCAACCCTCAAAGAAGGAACCGTTAAGGTACAGGACGAGAAAGGCGTATTTCACCATTTCAAAATTGAGAGTGGGGTCGTAGAGGCTTCTAAAAACAATGTAAGTGTATTGGTGGAGGAGTAATCCTTTTTCCTGACAGAATATTAAAAACACCGTTTCATCCGGCTTCTGCTGGTGAAACGGTGTTTTTTTATGCAGTAGGTTCTTTTTTCCCGGTCAGGAAATGTTGTTTCTCAATTTCCGGGACTATTTATGCGGATAGGGAAGAAGGTAAAATAACACCGGGAAACGCTTTTGCATTTCCCGGTGTTTATTTTGAAGTAAATAGATTTAGATCTTCCTTCTTTAATGTCTGTTTCCTTAGATTGGGAATCGGATATTAGGTCTGGTATATTGTTGAAATGAAGATCTTTTCAATAATAGGCCAGCGAAAGTTTCGGCTTCTTCTTTTCCCAAAGTTTTTTATTGAGATAATGAGAAAGATAGGCACTTCCGGTTCCTAAGACTGCTCCGGCCAGTACATCGGATGGATAGTGTACACCAAGATAAACACGGGAATATCCTACCAAACCGGCCCAGGTAAATGCAGGAGCGATCACATACCATTTGGGATAGATCAGGCTTAATGAGGTGGCCGTAGAGAATGCCGAAGAAGTATGTCCGGATGGGAAAGAGTAGCTTCCTCCTGACGAATATTTGAAAACCTCATCAGGATATGCGTTGAAAGGTCTTTCTCTTTTGATAGTATTTTTTAGTCCGATAGTAACAACGCTGGAAATGGCAAAGGCTCCCATATATTCCGTAAGCTTTTTGGCCATATCCGGATCGTCCTGTATCTCTCCGATGGCAAATATAGCCACTGGAGCTGCGATCAATACCGGTGTGATACTGTTTGAGAAAAACTGGAAGGTTTTTGTTTCCGGCTGTACGGTGTTTGGATTCAGCGCTTTGGATATTTCCAGATCAATGTTTTGGGCATGAATTCCCAGGGAAATGAATAAAAGAAAAACTGCAAGTAGTTTCATTGATTTACTTTTGAAGGATTACTGGTTCACCCTCTTCAGATATTCTTTGTAGGTCAAACCGAATGATTTAGTGTTGAAACTTTCCACCTCGACCTTCCAAACCTTCACATTCATGATGGCCGGATTGGAATAGGTGAACTTCCGGTCGGTATAATTTGCCATAAGGATATTCATTGCGTCCGTTTTCTCTTCAAGATCTTCTACAAATTCAACCTTTCCGCGGCAAATTACACTATCAGAACGCATGCTGTAGCTACAGGCTACATTTTCGTCCTGATAAACCAGTTTGTCTCCTGTAGAAAACGTGATACAAATCTTATTATTGCGTCCCAATATATCGAGGTGACTGCCTTCCGGTCCGGAGTGCAGGTAAATAACACCATCGGAATAGCCAAAGTTCATCGGTAATACGTAAGGAGTTCCATCCGTATCAGCAAGTCCGATGTGGCAGATTTTACATTGAGCGATTATCGCCTCGGCGTTGTCCTGTTCCTGAGTATGTATTGCTTTCATTTGATATAAGTTTAAAATAGTTCGTAATGCATCGTTTTGAGTCAATAAAGATGCAAACCTGTTATTCTATTAAACGGAATTCGTAGCCTTCGTTTTTGAGCCATTCCACCGCTTTGGGAAGTGCGTATTGAAGGTTCTTGACCGACTTCAGGGAGTCGTGGAAAACGATGACCGAACCGTTTCTGACGTACTGCCTGACATTGTTGAATACCTCTTCACCGTTGAGCCGTTTGCTGTAGTCGCGGGTAACGAGGTCCCACATGACAATCCGGTATTTCCGACGTAACAGAAAGAATTGCGGAATGCGGATATGGCCGTGCGGTGGACGCAGCAGGTTGCTGTCAATCAGTTCTGCCGCTTTAGCGACGTTGCAGAGGTAGTTCTTCGTCAAGGTACGCAGTCCCTGCAGGTGGTTGAAGGTGTGGTTGCCGGTTTTATGTCCCCGGGAAAGTACATCCTGATAGATAGAAGGGTATTTCCTGACATTATCCCCGACACAAAAAAAGGTGGCTTTGATTCCCTGTTTATCTAAAAAATCCAATACCCAAGGCGTAACCTCGGGTATCGGACCATCATCAAATGTGAGATAGACACATTTGTTATGTTGTGGCATTCTCCATACGGCTCCCGGAAAGAGGAGCCGGTACAGGAATGGCGGACGTTCTATTAGCATTACTGTTGTTTAGCCGGGTGAGCAGCGTTCCAACCAGCGCTGTAGCTCTGGAAGGCAGGCATATATTTTTCACCCAGTTTAGGATTAAATGTTGAGTACAATTGAAGGACTGACTGCACGATAGCGAGGTTGTTACCCACTTCGCTCATAGCCGAATTCAACTGAGTATGATTCAACGAGTAGAACCATTTCAGGTTTGCCATGCAGTTACCTGCAATTGCTTCTGTCAGTTCTTCCGCTTTTTTGCGGTCGCCCAGGCGGTAATAACATTCAGCTAACGACAATGATGAATAGTCGTTAGGAATATTATAAGCCGGAAGCACTTTCTGACATTTATCGAGCAACTTATGAGCTTTGTCGTTTTTACCTTCCTGGATCAGCGCTGTAGCCAGACGGCCGAACATGAAGCGGAATGTTTTACACATGCGGAGGGTATTTTCATCCAGATAAACTTTCGGATTATCTGCGCCTCCCCATTTGAACTTATTCATCATGTTATCATACATCACTTCGGTATCAACGCCGCCATTAGGACCGAAATCCTGAGGCACTACCTGATAAGCCAGACCTTCCAGACGGAAGTATTTGTTCAGGTTCATGTAGTTTTCGTTGCCTACTGTTACTGCATAGCAAATCGGACGTTTCCATTGGCTGTTTGCCAACATATCCATGATGATCATCTCATGTTTGCCGATGTATTGTTTGCCTTTGAGAGAGATTTCGAATTTCTTCACGATCGGAGTTGTGTGGTTTTTAGCCACTGCGCCAGACTGAATCACCTGTGCAGAATCAACCGGCAGGAAGAGTGATTCGGTCGGGATAAATTCAAACTGCTGATCGCCCTGTTTAACTTTCAGGTTAGGATCATCCGATTTGATGACATCCATCGCCTGGTGTAAATCCATTGGCTGGTTGAGCATATTGGTCACATATACGATGTCGCGTGTTCCCTGTACGTACTGGTAAGGCTTGAACGAAATCGGAAGTGATGGTGAATCGTATGCAGGGCGGCGCATTTGATCAATGTACCAGTCAGTCTGCAAATAGCTGAGGTTACATACGCGAACGTCGGTACGCACGCCTTCTACTTCCTGGTTGTACCAGAGTGGGAAGGTATCGTTATCCCCGTTAGTGAAGAGTACCGCATCTTTCGGACAAGATACAAGGTAGTTGTATCCGAAGTCACGACAAACGTAACGGCCTGAACGGTCATGGTCGTCCCAGTTCTGTGCACCCATTTGGTAAGGGATGAAGAGACAGGCTACTGTTGCAATAACGGCGCCCACTGTTTCATTGGTGTATTTCTTTAATCCATGAGCAATACCGGCTACACCGAGACCAATCCAGATGGCAAATGCATAGAAGGAACCGGCATAAGCATAGTCACGCTCACGCGGCTGGTATGGGTACTGGTTCAGATAGATCACAATCGCGATACCGGTCATGAAGAAGAGGAAGAAGGTAACCCAGAAATCCTGGATGCCTTTTTTGCCTGAATATGCCTGGAACAACAGACCGATGATACCGAGCAACAACGGCAGCATAAAGTAAACGTTGTGGCCTTTATTGTTGGCATAATCCGGTGGCAGGTTGGATTGGTCGCCCACCAGGAATTTGTCAATGAAATTGAATCCTGAAATCCAGTTTCCGTCTTGTACCTCTCCGTTACCTTGAATATCATTCTGACGACCCGAGAAGTTCCACATGAAATAGCGCCAGTACATGAAATTCAACTGGTAAGAGACAAAGAATTTGATGTTCTCTACCAATGTTGGCATCTGCACGGTTACATTTTCACCCATACGGTTGAAGGTA
>JAUZOF010000373.1 GCA_030706585.1 Bacteroidota bacterium | reverse complement strand
TGTGGTAATGTGGGAGAAACACGGTGTTTGCTCTGTAAGCGAAAACATCCTCGAAGCATTCGACATGGTGGATACTCTTTCTAAATCGGCTCAAATCTACATGACGGCTAAAAACATGGGCTTCGAACCAACCGGTATGTCAGAAGTGTTGCTGAACGAACTGAAAGTGGCATTTAACCTGCCGGGATAAGCATTGACGCATTAAATCCATACCGAAAGGCGCAACGATTTGTTTCAGAACAGACTTTGCGCCTTTCTTCTCTCCATTCGGCGAAATCAAACCAATTTTCGCGCCTTTTTTGTCAATTATTCTACTATAAATTTTCATTATAACCGATAGTTTTGCACCATCGGTTACAATTCTGATACCTGTATGAAAAAAGCACTATTCGCCCTGTTCGTATTCGGGGCCTTCATGCCTAATTTATTTTCACAAAAAACAGACTCTGTTGCATTGAAAGCAGCAGTGAACATTGCCGACCGTATCATTCGCAGTACACCTTACGAATTTATCAACACCAAAACTAAAGAGACTTACGCCTCGGTAAAAGGCCTTCCCCTTTCGCCCGATGTAAAGGTGAAAAGCGATTACAACGACTGGCACTACACCAACGGGATTATGTATCTCGGCATGATGGAGTTGAGCCAGAAGCTGAACGATGTGAAGTATCGCAACTACGTTCAGAAAAATATGGATTTCGTTTTCAATGAGGGAAATCTGGACTACTTCAAGCAACTTTACGACCAGGCCATTAAGCAGGATGACCCGTGGAATAAGGTTCGCCGACTGAGCTTCCACATGATTTTCCGTAACAAACGCCTGGACGATAACGGAACCATGGGGGCCAGCCTGATTGAACTGTACAAAACGAAAAAAGACGCAGCGTACTATAAATACATCGAAACCGCCAACGAGCATCTGCTCTACTTCGAGCCTCGTCTGGCCGACGGACTCATTGCCCGCATCTGGCCACACGAGAAAACGGTTTGGGCCGATGATATTTACATGGGCGTTTCATTTCTCTGCCGCATGGGCAGCCTGACCGGTGATAGCAAATACTTCGACGATGCCGCCAATCAGGTGTTGAGTGTAAACAAATACCTATGGTGCAAAGAGAAGCAGATCTATTATCACTGCTATCACACCGATGTCAAAGAAAACGGAGTTGCCCACTGGGGCCGTGCCAACGGTTGGATTGCCATGGCACATGCCGACTTGTTGACTTACATGCCGAAGAACCACCCGAAACGTCAGGCGGTAATCGATAACTTCAAACAGCAGATGGCAGGCGTTTGCCGCTACCAGGGCAAAAATGGGCTTTGGCACCAACTGCTCGACAAGGAGGATTCGTACGATGAAACCACCTGTACCGCGATGTTCGTTTACGCTTTGGCAAAAGGGGTGAAAAACGGCTGGCTGCACAAAGACTATATCCATGTGGCGAATTCAGGCTTCAGAGGAATGATGACGATGATTAATGATAAAGGAGACGTCTCTGGAATTTGTACCGGTACGGGGATTATGCCTTCTTTGTCGTTCTATTATAACAGACCGACTGAAAGCAACACGATGATGGGCGAGGGGCCGGTACTTCGTGCATTGGTGGAGATGATTGACGCACCGAAATACACCGAAATCAACGCCAACGACCAATACGCTAAAATCGTGGACCGTCGTAAGACCAAGTAAGGAGTTTTACGTATTACGTTTTACGTTATACGTAATACAACAACGGACAAAAACAACGTAGAACCTGGACGTATAACGTACAACCTAAAACGTATAACCTAGAATGTATTACTTAGAACTATAAACATTACCCTATGAAACACAAATTCAGTTTACTGGCATTGGCCCTGTTGCTGCTTCCCTGCATTCCGGCATGGGCGGCGGGCAGTCCGTGGGATGATATGAAGACGTTGGAAGCCTCCATCGAGCGGACCTCATTCCCCAAAGCCGACTTCAACATCGTAAGTTTCGGCGCAGTGGCCAATCGTCCCGACAAGCTTTGTACAAAAGCCATCAACACAGCCATCCTTACCTGTAGCAGCAAAGGCGGCGGTCGGGTGATTGTCCCGAAAGGTGTATTTTACACCGGTGGTATTACCCTGAAGAGCAACGTCAACCTCTATCTTGCAGAGGGCGCTATCCTTCGCTTTTCCACTAATCAAAAGGACTATCTGCCTACGGTGTTGACCCGCTGGGAAGGAATGGATTGCTATAACATCCAACCGCTCCTCTATGCGTATAATGAGAGTAACATTGCCGTAACCGGTAAAGGAACCATCGACGGACAAGGCAGCATGGAGCATTGGTGGCCGATGTGCGGCGCGGCAAAATTCGGATGGAAAGAGGGCATTATCTCTCAGCGTACCGGCCGTCCCAAACTGCAAACAGCGGAACAGGCCATGACCCCTGTAGAGCAGCGCGTGATGACGCTCGAAGACGGTATGCGTCCGCAAATGTTCAGCCCGTATAAGTGTAATAAGGTATTGGTTGAAGGAGTCACCTTCATCCGCGCACCATTCTGGGTGATGCACCCGCTGATGTGTGAAAACGTTGTCGTATCGGGTGTTCGCGTGCAGAATCACGGACCTAACGGCGACGGCTGCGACCCCGAATCCTGCAACAAAGTGTTGATTGAAAAATGCTATTTCGAGACCGGTGACGACTGCATCGCCATCAAATCGGGCCGTAACAACGATGGTCGCAAATGGAACATGCCAAGCCAGAACATGATTGTCCGTGATTGCGAGATGAAAGACGGCCACGGTGGCGTGGTAATCGGCAGTGAAATCTCAGGCGGTTACAAAAATCTGTACGTGGATAATTGTAAAATGGACAGCCCCAACCTCGAACGCGTGATTCGCATCAAGACCAGCACCTGCCGCGGGGGAACTATCGAGAATGTGTTCGTGCGCAACGTGACCGTGGGTCAGTGTCGCGAGTGCGTCCTCAAAATTGACCTGCTCTACGAAAGTCGCGAACAGTGTCGCCGCGACTTCCCGCCGACCGTGCGCAATGTGTTTATGGAAAATGTAACCTGTCAGAAGAGCGACTATGGCGTGAGCATCGACGGCCTTCCTGACCTGACCAACGTCTATAACATCAACGTGAAGGATTGTAAATTCAACGGCGTGAAGCACGGCAATAAAGTGACCGGTGCCAAAGACGTGAAGTTTACTGACCTCTTTATCAATGGTAAGAAAAGCGATCTGTAATCCTTAACCAACAGATATAAACGAGCCGGGAGAATTATTCTTCCGGCTTTTTTTGTGCCGCTTTAGCGTTCAGCTGCTTCGGGCCGCTTGACGCGTTATTGATACTACCTACTGAGACGCAAAATCTTGCCTCCTACAGAGACGCAAAATCTTGCGTCTCTACTATTCCACGAATTAAATCCCTTCCAAACTGCGATTATTTTAACCTAAAATTTGTCTGTCTCGATTTTACTTCTACTTTTGCATTTCGTTAATACATTTTCAATGGTTAATGGAAAATTAAAGAGATGGGCAAATCATTTTAGCGAAACATGACTTATGGAAGAATTCTACAAATCAATCAAAGCGATCTTATACGAGAGAATATCCAGTCCTTTTTACGGTACGTTGATTCTTTCTTGGTTAATCTGGAACTGGAAAGTTCCTTACGTCACCTTCTTTGTCAATACAGCAGATATCAAGATTGACAAGATTACCTACATCATCCAAAACTGCAATGGTTCGTTATGTCTAATTTGGGGACCAATCCTATCCACAGCGATTCTTCTTACAATCTTTCCTCTAATAACCAATGGCGCATATTGGGTTACGTTGAAATACGATCAATGGAGAATCAATCAGAGAAATACTATTGAGAAAAAGCAACGACTTACGGTTGAGCAATCCAATCAATTGAGACTTCAAATCCGAAGTATGGCGGATGACCTTGAAAGAATCATTGCTAAGAAAGAAGAAGAGGTAAAAGCTCTTACTTATGAACGGGATGAAGCGCTACAAAACAGAAGAGATGATGAAGAAATAAATCGACTTAAAGATTATTCTAAAAAAAGCGATGAAGTAAGAGATTCATACATGAATAAATTGGTCATTGCGGAAGAAAGGCTCATTAAAGTTGAAACAGAACTAAAACGCTATAAAGATGAAAATCGCAAAAAAATTGATCTTGAAAATGAGTTTTTAGAATTTCAAAATGATGAAAAATACTTCAGCTATTTTGATAGTATAACAGACTGTATTCAAAGAGAAGTTTCTCTAAGTCAATATTTAAGCAACGAGATTATCAACTATTACATTGCCAATGATATTATCACAAAGATTAATAACAAATATGACCTTACAGATAAAGGCAAGTACTTTCTAAAGAAATACGTCAAAATCAAAGGCTGATTAAAAACAATAAACAATTGCGTCCGGTACCGAAGCAATGACATCCGACAATGAAACATCACCATCCGATACCGAAACAATCGCTTCCGTAAGTCAAGCAATGGTATCCGACATGCAAACAATAGCATCCGGAAGTGGAGCATTGGCATCCGTCACTTAAACAATGCCTTCCGACATACAAACAATGGCATCCGACGGTGAAACAATGACGTCCGTCAAAAAGCAGATTCGAATTATCAGTTTTACCTAATTATAAATCTAAATGACCAGAGTATGGAAAGAAAAGAAATCAATGTT
>JAUZOF010000372.1 GCA_030706585.1 Bacteroidota bacterium | reverse complement strand
CATATCCTCCCATACGTTCGTTGGTCTTTATAAAGACGATGTTAAACATCTTTACGCTATCCGTTGTATGGCAATTATTGACAAAGACATTCTCTACTCCCCCGGATATTTCTGTGCCGACGGCAAGCAACTGGTGACCATTCTTCATGGTGCAGTTACGGATTACAATATTCTTTGAAGGTGTCTGAGTACGCCATCCTTCCGGAGCACGGCCCGATTTCACGGCAATGGCATCGTCTCCCTGATCAAATACAACATTCTCCACTAAGACGTTCTGGCTCATTTCGGGATCAAGACCGTCATTGTTGTGACCATGTGCGTAAATATCGAGATTACGCATCACAATGTCTTTGGAAAGGTAAAGGTGAACGGTCCAGAAAGGGCTGTTCCTGATTTTAAACCCATCGAGCAGGACATTTTCACAACGGTTTATCTGGATAAATTGCGGACGGAAATTGGCCGAATCGTTCACCATCATGCGCTGAGCCACCGGTACATTCTCATAAGCCATGTAGTAAAGGCGTTTGAGGCTGTTCATGTGGCCGCTCGGACGTTTTGACCAGATCTTCCAGACATCCATTTTAGCCCTGATCTCGCCCTGTCCGGTTATCGCAATGTTTTTACACTGATACGCATAAATCAGTGGAGAATAGTTGTAACACTCCAGTCCTTCCCAGGAGGAATGAACCGCAGGCAAATAATCTTTCGGATTTTCTGAAAATAATAGTACAGCGCCCTTATTCAGGTGAAGGTTGACATTACTTTTGAGGTGAATTGCTCCGGTGAGCCATTCGCCTTCGGGAATGACCACTACCCCACCGCCTTGCTTATTGGCTTCGTCAATGGCTTTTGCAATAGCCTGAGTCGTTTTACCTTTATCGCCCCTTACAGCCCCGAAATCTGTAATGGAAAGTCTTTTACATTTTGCAAAATCAGGATATTTAATGGCCGGCATCTTAAAAGGCGCAGTAAGGTTTACGGATTTTATGTTGATGGTTCCTTCCGCTTTATTTGAAGCAAACAGTGGAATAGAGAATAAGAGAATCAGCGATAATGCTGCATTTTTCATAATCAGAATATTTATTGTAGTTAAATAGTAGTTATGTGCAAAACATGAGTGGCAAAACCAGTCCTTTTACTTCAAATATTTTGCCAACGACAGTTTCAGTTGTTTTACTTCCGAGACAAACAAGCCGGCTACCTGACGTGCACCATCATTATTCAGATGCGTAGAGTCCTGCACGCCTTTCATTCGCCCCTTATATTCACCCGGTTTGCAGAATGTGTATAAGGATTTCGATTTCTCAGGGCCTAATTGGGATACCAACTGACGCGTCTGAGTCTCCATATCCACGTAAGAAGTGTGAGTTTGCTCTGCAATCAGCCGGGCTGCATTGATATATTCCCCATGTGAATTGAGTAGGTTGCCTTTGCCATCGAAATGACGACGTACAATGGATGAACAGATAATGGGTATTCCACCTTTGATGCGGGTTTCCTCTACAAACTTCTTCAGATTTTGCTGATAAGTAGTGTAAGGATCGGTATGCAGGGTTGAATCCGGTTTCTCATCGTTGTGACCAAACTGGATAATGACGTAATCACCCGGCTTAATGCTATCGCAAATCGCTTCCCAGCGCTTCTCATCAATAAAGCTTTTTGTGCTGCGACCACTCGCGGCATGGTTATGGATGACTGCATTCGCCTTTGCAAAGTCACTCATTGCCACTCCCCAACCAGATTCGGGTGCGCGTTCCGGCTTTTTGGATGCCATGGTCGAATCGCCAATCATCCAAATGTTTACTTTCTCTGCTGTTTTGAAAGAAAGGATGGTAATTACTGAAAGGAATAAGAATAAAAGTGTTTTGAAGATTCTCATAGTTATGATATTTAGGTAAATGACCGCTGTGGCTTATCCAAACGGTTCTTGATTTCAGAAGCAAAACTACGCTTAACCGGATTCATCCAAATGCAGATTTGTACATTTTGGCTGGACAAACGGCCACAAACGGCTGTTATGCTTTCATATTCGACGCTCCATTGGGTATTCAAACAAAGAAAGCGGCGATCTTGCATCCGGACAACCTCTCTCTTTGCTTTAAATCCCTTAATAATTATTCTTTAATCATCTTTTCAATAAGACTACTGCCCTCCTCTCTTTCAATTTTTACCAGATAGCATCCTTTATTGAGTGATGAAACATCTACGCTTGGCATATAAGGAGTATCCACCAGCCTCTTTCCGCTAAGATCATATATGGATAAATGCCTGAAAGAATTATTTCCGAAGTTAATTGCTGTTTGGGCGGGATTGGGGTAGAAAGCCACTTTTTTCTCTTTTTGAACTTCTGACACAGCCGTATTTGTCGATTGGTATTCAAAAGCGCCCAGGTCGGGAGCTATGCCCACAAAAGGATAACCGACATTCGTTCCTTTATCAATCAGGTCACTGCCTGTTTTAAGCCTTAGAAAACCGTTATTTGGGAGACTGCCGTCTGCCTGCCGGGGTGCTATCAGCAAAGATTCATCGAGACTAACAAAATCATTAGCATCGACCACTACTGCAATTCCGGGAGAGAACGTATTAAATGTATTCACTGACGTTCCCAGATTTACAGTATCCTTCAATGTAGAATATTTGAAGGAGATATTATTGTGCAGGATGTGGTTGATTCCCGGACAATCGATGGTCGTATCCGCTCCTGTCGTTGGACTCTTGGTCAGTCGCTGACTCAGCATATTGTAATTGGTCGAATTACGATACGCCGTATTGTTATACCACTTGCTGCCGGTTACCACATGATGATTGGCATAAAATCCATTTGCCTTGTTCCGGTAAGCCAGACAATTTTTGATCGTATTGGAAGGAATCGGGCTGGGCAGACTGGAAATGGCAGGAGCCTGTCCGTAACCTCCGGCTTTGAAGCCGTTGCCATCACCATGCTTTACAAACGAGGCATCATATCCGTTGTAAAATGCCCAGCAATTATCAAAGGTAACGCTTTCTGCCGAGTTGATACAATCGTAACCATCGTCGCTGTTAAACCACGCACGACAGCCACGGATTACATTTCCGGTACCACCTTTGGCCGGATGAAGTCCGAATCCATCCGTATTTCCTCCCGCACCTGACTCGGAAACACTATCATAGTTACGATACGCATCGCAATTCAGGATCAGGTTATTTGCACCTTTGGTCAGATAGAAACCAATACCCATACCGTCGTGCATTTTCAGCTGTTCGAAGATATTATTGCTGCCTTCATTGCGGAAGCACTCCGACTGCGTATGCGTTGTGATGGTCACCTGCACCCCGATTACTTCCAGACCTTTGATGTGCAACCAGGAACCTTTGGTATAGAAAATGGTATTCCGGTATCCGGAAGGCTTCACATTGGAGAGGTCAAATACCGGTTGCTCTCCCGGGTAGGCAAAATAGCAAATACGGCTTGTCGCAGAGGTTCCGCTTTTATCGAGATAGTGAATATAGGCCCAGATGCTCTCCTCTTTGTATATTTGAGCCTCCGTCATTTTATAGGTTCCTCCACGCACAAATACAGTATCACCCGCAACAACGTATTGCTGTGCTTTCATTATTGTGGCGTAAGGAGCTGAAATAGCACCGGTACCTGTTGTATCATTGCCATTTGTGGCAACATAATAGTTCCTGGCAGAGATTCCGGAAAGGGAAATCAACAACAGAAAAGAGAGGAATGAGATAAATCGTTTCATAGTGTAATTTCTTAACAAGGTCAATAAAGTATCAATCACAAAGTTAAATGACCAATAAGCTCTTTAATATGGTCGATTGTACAAATCCATGCTTTATCTTACACAACGGAGCTAAATCACCATAAAAAATTTCAATCATGCCTCCTCTCCCGGTTTGTATGATACTTTCTTATTTGGATTTATATGAATCTAATGTTTTCAGATAATAGACCAGAGCCCAATCCTGGTCGTTGGCAAACGGATCAAAGAAAGCCGCTTTCTTTCCATTGATATTAGCTGGGTAAACGTATGCACATGATGCACTACCATCATTGAAAAAAAGGCAGAGGTTATTGCGGACAATCGTCACAGCACGCTCCTTATACATATCATTTCCGGTTATCTGTGCATATCGCATAGACGCCTCCGAGGTAATCGTACTCCAATAGTGCGGCATAATGTCACCCCAAAACTGTCTTTTACCAAACCAGTAACCATCCCAGTGGCGGATAGCTATCTCATTAAGGTGATAATCCGGTTGCTGCCCACCGAATGATTCCAGCGCTTTCAACTGCCGCTCTCCTTCTCTCAGGTATTTCTCATCTTTGGTAATCTGATACATTTCAAATAGGAATACCACCGACGGAGCCACGATGCTTTGCTCGTAATTCACTTCGCTTTTCGGATAATAAAGACCTGTTTTCACAAACTGGTCGGCAGTCTGACGGCATTGAGCCAACAGCGAATCATGTTCGAGAACCAGTCCCACCGTACGAAGTTCGTTGAGCAGACTCTGCGCCGGTACACCGATGGCATAAAAGCCATACTTCGAGTCCAGAAAATACTTCGACAGCGTACGATAAGAATCTACCAGATAGTTTCGCTCCTGCGTCAGTCTGTACATTTCAAGATAGAGCTGAGCCACCCACGGATAGTTGTATAAACGTTTCTGCTTACTTTCCAGACCATCGAGTACGGTATAGTCCGGCTTTT
>JAUZOF010000371.1 GCA_030706585.1 Bacteroidota bacterium | reverse complement strand
ACAAAATGGAGGGCACATAAAACATGCAAACTATGGAGAGTTTATGTTTATAGATGGCTCAAATCTGAATAAAGAAGAACAATCAGAGTTTTCTAATTTTGCTATTCTATCACAATTAGTCGACAAGTTTGGTAACCCTTATGATTATAATTGGATTAAGAAAAACATAATAACTCATTATGCTGATCTAAATTCCAAATATAGGGGGAAACCGATCTTACAAAGTTATATAGACTTTAAAAACAAAAAATTAACAAGTTCTAGTATAGAACACTTAAATAGAATAGATTCAAAAATTTATGAAATAGGTGATTTAACTGGCTTGATTCCAGATAAAGAACAGCATGAGGGGTTTTGCTATTTTCTTGAAACTTTAATAAAAGAATTTTGTCGTATATCTCAGATTAGAGACCCTTTAACTGAAATATTACCTCAAATATCTGTTGTCGGATTGGAGTTAGAAAATATTTGGGATGAAATGGAGTTAAATTGCAATATGGATACTTCTATACCCTCATTATTTATCTGTGGTGATTCTTCAGGGAAAGCACATGGCATACTTCAAGCTTGTATTGGAGGAATTGCTGCTGCTAAAGGCATTATGAAAAAGACTTGAAGTTTTTCTATTTAGAAAACAATTTAACTGGAATCTTTATTTAAGTTATACCTGATGGAACGTTTTGCTATGTAGGAATAATAAAATCAATTGTTTGAGGAAATACGGCTTTCAAATAGAATGTAGTTGCAATTTTTCGGTTGGTGTCCAAAAATGATCGAGAGAGAATGTCTTAGCCCCTATATTTTTGGACAGATTTACCCAAAAGGTTTAGGATATTTCTCATTTTCGTTTTGAGAAATAACGGGGTCAGTCCCCAATACTAAAATTAATAGTGATTGACCCTATTTTCCCCCTTTAAACCATTCAAAATTGTCTTCTGCATTCAGCCATTTTGGTTGTCACGTTTTACAGTAAAACACTGTTGTCGTACAGGCAGATTTTGAATTAGTGTTTTGTAATCACTTAATTTCATTTCTTGTTTTTTATCTTTATTAATCCCACGTGAATATTCCGGAGTAAACTGAACCACTATTCCGGCTCAAACTGAACCACTAATTTGAAGGTGGATTTGGGTGATAAAGATAGATTAATTTTTTATTGTTTTCTTTCTTAGTGAAGCACCTTTTAAATCGAAGCGATGAGCATTACCTGACAATCTGTCCATGATAGCATCAGCTATTGTGGATTCACCGATATACTCATACCAATTGCCAACTGGAAGCTGCGAAGTAATGATCATAGATTTCTTACCATACCGGTCCTCAAGTATTTGAAGTAAAACCAGTCTTGCATTAGCATCCAGTGGATGTAACCCAAAATCATCGAGTATCAGCAAGTGTGTTTTTTCTATCTGGGTTAGGAACTTGAGCAGTGTGCCTTCCAGCTTGCACAAGGTTATCTTTTCAAGAAACTTGCTCATAGAAAAATAGAGGGTCTTGAATCCAAAAGCACAAGCCTGTCTTCCGATGGCACAAGCCAGGTAACTCTTTCCACAACCGGTTGCCCCGGTAACCAGGATGTTTTCGGCTCGTTTAACAAAACCACAATCGGAGATGGCATCAATAGATTCTTTGCTCAGGTTACGGTCTGAGGTACAATGCACTTGTTCCAAAACGGCATCATAGCGAAGTCGACTGATTTTAAGATACATTTCTGTTCGATTGTGTACCCGGGACTGGATCTCGGCTTCGGAGAGCTGAGCCATAAAATGATGTATCCCCGGCTGCTCCTGTTGGGGCAGAGAGAGGATCCTCTGATAGGTTTGCAGCATTCCTTTGAGCTTGAGTTGTTGTAACTCGTAAATCGTGTTTTCTGTATTCATGCCATGTTTAATTTATTGGTTTATAAAAGAATAATCATCATTTATTTTAACTGTAAGCATCTTTACCCCTGAGGTTTTCGTGGATGGGGATATAAACGGGCTCGGTCACGCAATCCAAAGCCATATCCTGTTTGTTCTCCAATATGTTTTTGATGAGACCATAGGTGATGTTTGGAGCCGGGAGTGCCCGTGTACAGGCAGCTTCAAACCGTTGTAAGCCGTACTTCTTACTCAGAGAAAGCAATCCCAGGCAAGCATTGTAGGTCTGTTCCGGGAACCTGTTCCGGGCCAGTAATCTTTGGAAGATGACCTGTGAGTTGATGCCGATTTTAGATCCCTGATTGATGAAGTAATCCGCATCCCAACCTTTGGCTTGCTTGTAGCGAAGATGGTTCTCAGGCATGTGTTCGTCCTTGGTAGTATAACCATTTTTGCGTCTATTCCTTCGGTGTAAGGCAATCCTTCGCATGTTCAAAAAGACTTCAACTTCACTGTAATCATATACAATCTTAACTGTTTCTCCGGCATGGATATAAGGTACGCTGTACTGATGCATATCTTCACCCAATATGACATGATAGTTGCGTTGAACCTTGGCTTTGACCTCTTGTTTTACAACGAACTCGGATGAGGGTAATGGTTTTAAACACGACTTCTCCTGCAACTCAAAACGTTGTTTGCGGCTTAACCCATACCGTTGCATGGGTGTGGCGTTGTGCTTGTCCAGACAATCCCTGATATTGTAATTGAGCTCGAAAAGGTTGGAATGAACCTGGTTGCGTAAAGGGGCAAAGATCCTCAGGTAAGAGATGTGAACTTCTTTTTCAACCGAGGGTTTGTCTTTTGGTTTGCGTACCCTGGCAGCAGATAGGGTCGTGTTGTAATATACCGACCATTGCTGGGCCATTTCATTGAAAGAAGGTTCGTAACGGCTGGCCTTGACAACAAATTGCTTCATGTTATCGCTCAGCACATTTACAGGCACACCCCCAAAATAACTCAGGGCCCTGCTCAGGGCTTCATACAAGCTTCGCTGGGAGGCATTGACGAGTGCTTCAACGTAAGTATAGCTACTGAAGGGAAGTACGCACACCAGTACCGGGTATTCTTTTATCTGCCCACTCTCCGGGTCCATACAAGAGAGCTTCTTGCCAGCAAAGTCAACTTGCATCCGTTCTCCGGGAACGTGCTCCAAATGCATTGTTAAAGCATTGTTTTGACTGCTTTTTAGTTGGTTTAAGCGATCACAAAACTGAGAATAGCTATACCCTTCAGGATCTTTTTGGAGGTATTCTGTCCAGAGCAGTTGACGGGTTACCCCAACACGTTTAAGCTCCATCGTAAAGTAATCAATCAGTGAGTCAAAACGTTCCTGTCTGGATGTCTTTGGAACAAGGGGCTGATCGTTATAAACAAGTGAAGAGAGATCACCATCTGATAGCGAAAGCAATTGGGAATAGGTTAATCCGGTTAGACGGAAGTTGTTTTTGTAATGCCGCAACGTATTGCGACTTAATCCCAGGTAAGAAGCGATCGAACGCTCTGAGCGTCCCTCGTTCAATAGTTGTAGCGCTTTTTTGATCTGTAACATGCTTGTATTTTTGTTGGCCATGGTCTCTCCGGTTTTAAAGCGAAGATACATAGCGATACTTTGTTACAAATCCACCTGTTCAATTAATCAGAGTGGTTCAGTTTATGCCGGAATGGCAGGGAAAATCTAAACCAATAAACTGAATTTCTTATGCTAATTTTAATTCCAAAAGTGGTTCAGTTTGCTCCGGAATAGTGGTTCACTTTGCTCCGGAATAAATGGTTCACTTTGGACCGGAATAATCAATCCCACGCATTTAAAAATGATCCGTTTCTCTTCAGCCAATCACGATTAAGATGACCGAATCCGGATCCGTATACCGGAATGTAATGCATCCATTTTTATAATTCAATCCGGTTCAATGCAGACTCTTCCTTTTTTGTTTTTAGTACGGATTATCGTTACGCTCAAACCTGAACAAAAAAAGGAACGCTTATACCTTCAGGGCAGAAATTATTAAGCCCTAAGTTTCCAATACTTTTTTTAAAATAGCAAGAAAATATTGACTTATTGTATGAACCCCCCTTTTTTTTGGATGAAACTCACTGTTTTGTTAAAATGTGCGAAGAATTGAAAGAAAATTGGCCTGAGAGCATGGCGGGAAATTTTTAAAAAATCAGGAAAATGAACTTTTTAAGGAAAACCCGGCAAAGTGCAAAATTAGATCATGCACTTTGCCGGGAACCTCCCCCTGCCGGCCCCGTCTGTCACGCCTGCACCAGCCCGATCAGGTCGTCCAGATCGGGAACAAGGTCGCCCACCCGGAGCAGAAGCAGCAGGACGGCATGGCCCAAAAATGAAGCAATCGCAAGCTTTAACCTGCCCAGGAAGTTGAACATTAACCCAAAGCCCCGCCGGGGGGCGGTCGGATGGCCGGCGGCATCCGCCGTCAGTAGATCGCCGTGTTCGGCTTCCAGCAGCTGCTTCTTCAGGCCGGCCTCTTCCAGGCCGGGGTCCTGCGCGTTAGCCCTGCAGAAATCCCGGTAAGCGCCCCGGTAGTCGCGTTGCTCGAGCTTCGCCTCGCCCCTGTAGGCATAAATGGCGGTCCAGTGCGGGTTGTGTTCAAGCACGAAGTCGTAGTCCATGACCGCAGCCCCCGGATTCCCCATCAGGCGTTCGGCATGGGCGCGGTTGATGCGGGCGGAGAAGTAATTGGGCTTTAGGCTGATGGCCATGGAAAGATGATCCAGCGCACCCGGCAAGAGGTTGTTGCGAAGCTCGATCATGCCCAGGCTGTTGAAGGCCCGGTAATCCGTTTTGTCGAGCTT
>JAUZOF010000370.1 GCA_030706585.1 Bacteroidota bacterium | reverse complement strand
CTGTTTATACCTTATTTCCTTATCGGAGTGGGTATGCGGATTGATCTCGGTGTTCTGTTTAAGGGCGTGGATTCATTGATCGTAGTGGCAACCATGACTGTCCTGGCTATTTTTGGTAAATGGTTCTCAGCCTATATAACCCAGAAAATCTTCCGTATGGGTAAATACGAAGGGATGATGATTTTCGGCCTGAGTAATTCGCATGCGGCGGCCACATTGGCCGTAGTATTGGTCGGGTATAATGTCGGAATCTTTGATATTAACGTGATGAACGGGGCAATTATCCTGATACTTGTATCCTGTACGGTCAGTTCTTTCGTGACGGAACGTGCGGCAAAAGCACTGGCAAAAGAGTATGTTCAGGAATCCCGAACAGTTATTGATCAGCGGCAGGAGCGGATACTGATTCCACTTTCTAATCCGTCAACTGTTGGTAATCTGGTCAATCTGGCCTTGCTGATGAAAGACCCGCGACGGAAATCCCGACTGGTTGCGTTGACCGTTGTCAGCAAAGACAACAATGAGAAGGCTCTTTCAAACGGGAACAAGTTGCTCGATATGGCCTCGCAGGTGGCCTCTTCTGCTGATACCTATGTCAAGAAGATCCTTCGTATTGACATGAACGTTTCCAGTGGTATTCTCCATACGATTAAGGAAAAAGAGATTACGGAGGTGATTGTCGGTTTACATCGCAGGGCCAATATCGTGGATACCTTCTTTGGGACGATGACGGATAATGTCCTGGATGGAACCAATAAGATGCTCACGATTGCCAAATGTACCACGCCGGTCAACATGTTTACGCGCATCGTAGTCGCTGTTCCCGATAAAGCGGAAATGGAGACCGGATTCCGTCTTTGGGTGGACCGGTTATCCAATATGACCCGCCAGATTGGGTGTCGTATCATTTTTTATTCCACACCCAATACGTTGAAGAGTATCAAAAGCCTGATTCGCCGTTACAATATTCGCGCAGAGTTTGAATTGATGGAAGATTGGGATGAATTCCTCTCTTTGACCAAAGTGGTGATTCCGGATGACCTTTTTGTAATCGTGGCGGCCCGTAAGTCCTCTAACTCTTATCACCCCGATTTTGATAAACTTCCGCTCTTCCTGTCGCGTTATTTTGCCGATAATAATATCGCATTGATTTATCCGGCACAGTTTGGGCATGAGGAGCATGAGGTGATGCAGGATGCCGAAGCCCCTTCAATTCTATCCAACCTGGCCAAATAATAAAATGGCGGATTTGCTGAAAGCATTAAGATACACTACCTTTGCCGTTCCGATTTATGTTTCCGTTTGTGTTTACTGACAGGAAATCATGTTTAATTCTCTATCAAAATAATATACTATGCCAGTCACATTACCATCTAATTTGCCGGCGATTGAGTTATTGAAAAAGGAAAACATCTTCGTTATGGATGATTTGCGGGCCTCTTCGCAGGATATCCGTCCGTTGAAAATCCTTGTACTCAATCTGATGCCGCTCAAGATTACGACTGAAACCGATATAGTTCGACTTCTGTCGAATACCCCTTTGCAGATTGAACTCACTCTGATGCACATCAAAGAACATAACTCTAAGAATACGCCTATCGAGCACTTGCTGGAGTTTTACAATGACTTTGATGAGGTAAAAGGGCAGAACTTTGACGGAATGATTGTCACCGGGGCGCCTGTTGAACAATTGCCGTTCGAAGAGGTAACCTATTGGGCACAGATTCAGGAGATATTCAACTGGGCACGTCATCACGTGACCTCTACTTTGTATATATGTTGGGCTGCACAGGCCGGGTTGTATCACTTTTATGGCGTGCCCAAGCACCCATTGGATCAAAAGATGTTCGGGGTATTCAAACATACCGCTAATGACCCGACCCTGCCGATTTTTCGTGGGCTCGATGATGAATTCTATGTTCCGCATAGCCGCCATACCGAGGTTCGTCGTGAAGATATGGAAAAGGTGTCGGAAGTGACCATCTTGTCCGAATCGGAAGAATCGGGTGTATATATTGCCATGGCTCGTGATGGACGTGAGTTCTTCATCACCGGGCACTCCGAATATGCACCTGACACGTTAGATACGGAATATAAACGCGACCTGTCGAAGGGATTGTCCATTGAGATGCCGCAAAATTACTACCGCAACGATGACCCGAATGAAAAGCCTCTGGTTCGCTGGCGTAGCCATGCCAATCTGCTTTTCTCCAACTGGCTCAATTACTATGTGTATCAGGAAACACCATTTGATATCCGGGAGATAAAATAAGAAATCGTAAATAGGACAGAAGCCGTCTCAATGTAAAAGTTGAGGCGGTTTTTTTTGTTAATAGAAATATTCCTGAAAGCCCATTGTGATGGGCTTTTAGATCTTCAACTAGAGGCTGTGGTGAAAATAAGTGAAAAATTACTTTGTAATTCTTTTATATAGGCGAAAGTATTTGTATATATTTGCGAATAAGTTTGGAGGTTGCACGATTCTGTTTGGTTAAATGCAAATACTGTTTGTATATGATAAAAAGGGTTGTTGTTATATCGATATGTAATCAAGCCATGACTATAAGCATTCAAGCTATTGCAATTAGCACTGTTGCCATGTCCGTTAGCAACCTTGCTAATTCAATTAGCAAAGGTGCTACAGCAAATAGCAACCTTGCCAACTCTATAAGCAAGAGAGCCTGAGCAATTAGCAATCTTGCCGAAAGAAATAGCTCCTTTGCCGGAGTGATTGGCAAAGGGTTTCAGGATAAAACTTATACGGCTATTGAAGGGATAGCGTATATGAGAGTTAGTAGTCAAATTATTTAATCAAAAAATTGAGTTATGTCAAAACCTGGTTTTGCGGAGCGCATCAGTAGCGCTGAAGTGATGAGTTCGGGATTAGAAGGGAATGCCGAACGAGTAGTTCGTCGAGGATTGGACGATAGTTTCAGAACCAAATTAGTAGCAGACCGGCAAGCGGCCATAGTGCTCAATAATGAGCAGGAACGCCTCAAGGCTCTCTTGAAAGCTAAAACCGAAGAACTTGATTCCAAAATGGAAGAGGTGGATAAGGCGATGGCTGAAGCCAAAAAGGTCGTGAAACTGGAATTTGCCAAAACGCAATGGGCGGAATTTGGTATTACAGACAAACAATAATCAATTATCAGTGTATAAGGGTGATCAAAAGGGTCACCCTTTCACTTTTCTAAAACATTGAAACCACTCAAATACAATATTGGATTATGAAAAAACTATTCTCGATTTTAATGCTTGTGCTGCTAGCCTCGATAACAATGGCACAGTCGATCTCCAAAACCATCAATGTGGCTACGGCAGGAGCGCTCTCGTCTCTGCTTACCACCACAGAAAAGACGACCAGCACCGACCTGGTCGTTACAGGGAATATTGATGCCCGCGATGTGAAGTGTATGCGGGATGAAATGACTAAGTTGACAAATCTGGATATGAGCGGGGTGAGTATTCAGGCTTATACCGGAAGTGATGGTACTAGCCCAAATGGATCGCTAACTTATCCAGCCAATGAAATGCCTGCATATTCATTTTATAACAATATCTATGGAGATAAGACCCTTACCAATATTAAACTCCCGACATCATTAACCTCCATCGGTGAGTATGCTTTTAGGCAATGCTATAGACTTACCGGAAGTTTAACTATACCTAATTCAGTTACCACAATCGGAGGGTATGCTTTCCAGAATTGCTTTAGTCTTACTGGTAGTTTGATAATCCCTGGTGCGGTAACCTTCATTGGAGACAACGCTTTTAGTGGTACAGGGTTTATCGTTATTAATAGTCTTTGTGTAACACCACCGTCTTTGAAGTCTACATCTTTTAGTTTGCCTTTGATTGTTTATGTGCCTTCGTTAGGATTAGCAGCTTACAAAGCGGCGTACTTATGGCGTGATTATACTATCGTGGCAGAAAAAAAGGTGATAATCAATAATCCTACAGCCGGAAGTTTAGCAGCAACACTTATCGGAGCAGGATATGGCCCCTTATCATCAATTACCCATCTCGCGGTTACAGGAAACCTGAATGGGGTGGATATTGCTCAGATGAAAACCAATATGACACAGCTGTCTGATATTGATTTAACAGGCGCTACATTGGAAAATAACATTTTGCCTGCAAATGCGTTTGCAGAAAAGGCAGTATTGTCATACGTAAAGTTGCCGTCTTCGCTAACAATTATTGGTAGTCGTGCATTCTCTGGTTGTACCGGTTTGTCTGGAGAACTTCCTATAACCCCTTTGATTTCATCAATTGGAGATTCTGCTTTTTACAATTGTAGAAGTTTATCTGGTGGAGTGACTTTGTCTAATGGGATTACATCTATAGGGTCTTATGCATTTTACAATTGTAATAACCTTCACGGTTCACTTTCTATTTCAAATTCAGTTAAGTCAATTGGTAATTATGCTTTCTACAGATGTGGATTGACCGGTTCATTGAATATACCTTCTTTTGTTACTTCAATTGGTGATAACGCATTTTATGGTTGTGCTAGTTTTACAGGTGATTTGACTTTGTCAAATTCCCTTTTAACTATTGGTGATTTAGCTGTTTGTGGTTGCTATGGATTTAGTGGAGCTATCTCATTCCCGAGCACTGTTACTTCGATTGGTAATTATGCATTCTCTGGTTGCACGACACTGACTGAGTTGAATTTCAGCAAAAATACCTCATCAATTAATGACTACGCATTCAATAACTGTACAGGTGTAACTAAGATAACTGTACCCAGAACT
>JAUZOF010000037.1 GCA_030706585.1 Bacteroidota bacterium | reverse complement strand
GAACTTTACAGGCAATTGCCTTGAAAAACCTGAATCACATAGGCACATAGAGCACAATAGATAACCCCATGAGATAAATACTAAATCACTTAGTTACATAGGATACAATAGAGATAATCTATGTGAATCCTATGTTCCTATTGTGTCTATGTGGTAAAACTGAAGAATAATATAAACCACATAGGCACATAGAACACAATAGAAAAATCACATAGAAGACAGTCAGATAAATGCATATACCACAAGCTCATAGAACAAACTAGAAAAATCTATGTGAATCCTATGTGACTACTGTGCCTATGTGGTAAGAAAAAAATGAAAAAACTCGCAATAATCACCACCCATCCTATTCAATACAACGCACCCTGGTTTAAAATGCTGGCGGAGCGAAAACGCATACAAGTAAAGGTGTTTTACACCTGGTCACAGGCAAAAGATGCAGTGCAGGACAAAACTTTCGGTCAGGAGATCAAATGGGATATTCCACTATTGGATGGGTATGAGTATGAGTTTGTAGAAAACAGATCTACGGACCCCGGAACCCATCATAAGAACGGGATAGATTGTCCCGGCCTGATTGAGGCGATAGAACAGTGGAATCCGGATGAGGTATTGGTCTTTGGCTGGTACCTGAAAAGCCACCTGGAGGTGATGAAATACTTTAAGGGAAGGATACCAGTAAATTTTCGGGGAGACTCCACGTTGTTAAATGAACGTTTTGGAATAAAGACTCTCTTAAGACGTGTTTATTTGAGATACTTCTATCGTTATGTTGACCGGGCATTTTACGTGGGTCTTGAGAACAAAAAGTATTTTCAGGCCCATGGATTAAAAGAAGAACAACTTGTATTTGCCCCTCATGCCATAGATAACGACCGCTTTTTTGATTCGGAGGAAAAACTGTATGAACAACAGGCGAAAGCGTGGCGAAACCGGTTGGGGTATAATGACGATGATATTGTCGTTCTTTTCTGTGGTAAACTTTACGACTTGAAAAATCCGGAATTGTTGATCTCTTCCGTTCTGCAAATCAATGAAGAGTTACAATCCAAAGGAGAAACAAAACGGATTAAGCTCCTGATGGTCGGTAGTGGCCCATTGGAATCAACATTAAGAGAATTGGCAAACTCAGATATTCATATCACATTTCTTCCATTCCAGAACCAGTCTGCCATGCCTGTCGTATATCGGTTAGGTAATATATATTGCTTACCTTCACGAAGCGAAACCTGGGGGCTTGCGGTCAATGAAGCGATGGCCTGTTCCCGTGCGGTAGTGGTCAGTGATAAAGTGGGATGTGCCAATGACCTGGTATCCGGAGAGTATGGAACCATATTCAGGAGTGGAGATCAGGCAGATTTGAAGGAAAAGCTGAATTTAATATTGAATCAGGATATCTCTAAAATGGGGATTAAGGCTCAAGAGGCAATTGGAGCGTGGAATTTTCAGAATATATGCAAAGCAATCGAAGCAACAAAAGACTAAATATTAGCTATCGGGATATCACAGACATAAAGAAGGATCGGCGATACCTGATTCCTGTTTTTTTTATCCTGAGCCTTTTCATCACGCACGGATGGCTGTCGGCAGTGGGACTGACCCTGTTTGTGTTTCTGTTATTCCGGTTTATCGTTGAACTGGAATATCGTTTTCCTATCGATACGGTCATTGTACTGATAGCCTCTCTGCAGTGGATCGTGGGGCCTATACTGGCCTATTCGGGTTATAATACCCATTACAAATACCACATGTATGTGGATGAAGATACCTATATGCATCTGGCAGTTCCCGGTTGTCTGCTTTTCTGGTTGGGGCTGACTCTGTTTAAAAACAAGCAGGAGCAGGCGATCATCAGAAGCAGTATCCGTTCCCTGAAAGATTTTCCGGTGAAGTATGCCTATGTGCTGATTGGGATCGGGATTGTGGCCTCTTTTGTTGAAGATAGAGTTCCGATGTCACTGTACTTTTTCTTTTTCCTGTTGGAAGTCTTTAAATACGTCGGATTTCTTTTTGTATTGTTTTCAGATCAGGCCAAACGCAAATGGTGGATTCTGGGGGGGGTATATGCGATAACCGCTTTGTCTGCTTTACGAATGGCGATGTTTCATGACCTGATCTTGTGGACGCTGTTTCTGGGGATTTATCTGGCCTATTATTTGAAAATAAGCATGAAAACCAAGGTGTTGTTGTTGGTTGGAGGCTTCTTTATGATTTTCATCATACAGCTGGTGAAAATGCAATTCCGGAGTGAGGTGTGGAGTGGGTCTGTTAAGGGTAATGAGATTAGCGCTTATCGTGAATTAGTTTCAGAGCAAATGTCAAAAGGAGATATATTCAGGTATAGTGTGGTAGAAACATTTGTCTTCCGGATTAATCAGGGATGGATAATCAGCAGGATTATGGATTATGTACCTTCACAGGTCCCCTACGCAGATGGTGAAACTGTAATAGTCGCCATCAGGGATGCTTTGGTTCCCCGTCTTCTCAATCCGGATAAAAAGAAAGCCGGAGGGCAGGAAAATTATACCCGGTTTACCGGTTTTGAATTGCAAGGGACTTCGATGGGAATCAGTATTTTGGGTGAAGGGTATGCTAATTACGGTGTGACCGGAGCCTTACTGTTTATGTTTGCAGTGGGGGCTTTCTTTTCATTGGTATTATCACAAACGATAAACTATGCACGTAAGTATCCTTCGCTAATTCTCTGGTTACCGCTGATGTTTCTCCAGGTGGTAAAAGCCGAAACAGAATTTTATGTGGTGTTTAACTATCTGATAAAGAGTTTGATCATGGTTGCCCTGTTTATCTGGTATGCCAGAAAAAGACTGAACTGGACAATATGAAGGAGCGCGTTACGTACATATTCCGGAAAAAGAGCCCCCGCTATAATAGTATCGAGCAGGTATTTTACGGTGTAATGGAGTGTCTGGATCCGAAATTATACCCAAGCGCCTCTTTTCATGTAAAGGAGAGTGGAGGCGGAATCAAGGCGATCATTTCCAATATTTGTGCAGTCCGAAAAACAGATCGGGGTATCAGACATATTACCGGTGATATTCATTACGTTGCATTGGGGACTGCTTCCCCGTCGGTACTGACCATACATGATACGGGATCGGCATTGCAGGGGAATTTTATCAAACAGTTTCTGATCAAACTGTTGTGGTTCTGGTTACCGGCTCTGTGTGTGGACAGGATAACGGTTATTTCGGAATTTTCAAGGCAAGAGGTGTTAAGGTTAATCCCATTTGCAAAACGAAAAATACGGGTCATCCCCAATGCATACAGACATCAGATTGATTACGATCCGAAACCTTTTAACAGCGCATGTCCGCGGATACTGCATCTGGGTACTAAATCCAATAAGAATCTGGAGCGGACTATCGAGGCGTTGAAAGGAATCAACTGCGAGTTGATGATCATTGGGAAATTGACTGCAGAGCAACAAAAACAGTTGGACCAAAGCGGTATATTATATCAGAATGAGTTTTATATTCCCTTTGAGCGTATCATAGAGCATTACAGGGCGTGTGACCTGGTCTGTTTTGCCTCTACCTATGAAGGATTTGGTCTGCCAATTCTCGAAGCACAGGCTACAGGACGTCCTGTCATAACATCCAGGGTAACCTCAATGCCAGAAGTAGCCGGTGAGGGAGCCCTGTTGGTCGATCCCTTGGATGTGGAGGATATCCGGAATGCCGTCAACCGGATCATCTCTGATGAAACGCTGAGAGCCGGTCTGGTAGCCAAAGGCCTGGAAAATATAAAACGATTCACCCCGGAATCTGTCGCTATGCAGTATGTGGAATTGTATGAGGAGATTGGGGGAATGAAGAAAATTAAAAGAATTAAGGGAATTAAAAAATGAAGAATTACGGTAATCTGTAGAGACGTGGCCTGCCGCGTCTCTATTAATGACCAACCACGTCATTGTTTATGGCCTGCCGCATCCCTATTAATATATCCAGCCGCATCCCTATTTCAAAATTCCCTATTTCAAAATTCAACAGACGAATTACCATATTTACCAATCCGGCAAGCGGCATGAAGCCGCTGTCCGGTGTGGGGCCGCTGCCCGGTGTGAGGCGCAAACATCCTACTGTTTCATTCAGATAACGGACCAGTGATGTTGAGGCCGAACATCTACATTTGTCAATAAAAATACATTGTGAGGAAAATACTGATATTTACAGACTGGTTTCTGCCCGGTACGAAGTCGGGGGGGCCGGTTCGCTCTTATGCCAACCTGATCGCACATTTCGAAGGCGAATATGAATTCAAAGTCATTACCCGCGATACCGATTATTGTTCGACCGAGCCTTACCCGGGTATTGCCTGCAATCACTGGAACAGGTGGTCAACCAATACGGAGGTTTATTATATTTCACAGGATCAGTTAAACAGAGAGACACTGAAGAAGCTGATCGACGAGACAGATTATGATGTGGTATATATCAACGGCATCTATTCGTGGAAATTCTCGGTATTGCCACTGTTGTTATTGAAGAATTGTCCGGTGAGGATTATCGTTGCTGCACGTGGAATGCTAAATCCGCAGGCATTTTCGGTGAAGAAGACCAAGAAAAAGGTTTTTCTGGCATTTGCCAAAATGCTCAAATTATACCGGAACGTAACCTTTCATGCCACAAATGAAGATGAACAAAGATATATCCGGGAGATTACCGGTCAGGGACAACCGGTGATTGTTGCCCCCAATTTACCCCGGAAGGTACAGGTGCAAACCCCAAATAGCCGTACCAAAAAGGCCAATGAATTGAAACTGGTATCCGTTGCCCGCATTTCCAAAGAAAAAGGGACGTTACATGCCCTCCACGCTTTGTCAAAAGTGCAAACGGGAGAGGTTACACTGGATTTGTATGGACCGGTATATGATCAGGCCTATTGGGAAGAGTGTCTGTCGGTCGTCAAAGGTTTACCCTCCAGGGTGAAGGTGAACTACAAAGGGAGTATCGATGGAGAGAAGGTGCCGGATGTATTGCAGGATTACCATTTCTTTATTATGCCATCGGAAGGGGAGAATTTTGGACATGCCATACTGGAGGCGCTCTCTTGTGGTTGCCCGGTTATCATTTCGGATATGACACCGTGGAAAGGGTTAATCGACAAGAATCTGGGCTGGGATATCCCGCTCAATGATCCGGATGGTTTTGTGCGTGCCATTGAGACCGCAGCAAAGATGGAGCAGGCTGTTTATCAGGAGTGGTCATCTGCGGCATCGGAATATGCGAGGATATTTTGTGAAAATCCGGAAGTGATAGCAGAAAACAGAAGGTTATTTGATTTATCCTGATGGTGTGTAGAGACGTGGCCTGCTGCGTCTCGATAATGAAAAATGAAAAATGAAGAATGGGGGGAGAGAATGAAAATAATTAAGAGAATTAAGAGATCGATTTTTATAGATAGGTATTTATTGAGCGTGATTTCGAGGGCCTACCCGCTATTTTCGCTCATATTAGTAAGATTATGAAACTGATAGTAAATGCAGATGATTTTGGATTTAGTGCGGATGTAAACCAGGCGATAACAACTGTAATCACGCAGCAAGCCTGTTCTAATACGACATTAATGGTCAATATGCCTGCAACTGAAGAGGCGGTTGGTCTCTCAGTTCAGAACGGTTTTTCAGACCGGATTGGATTGCATTTGAACTTAACCGATGGTTTTCCATTAACTGATCCTATACAGGATCAAAAACTTTTCTGCGATTCGGATGGGTATTTTAATGCCGGATTTCACCGGGGGATTCATCGTTTTTATTTGAATAAAAAAGAAGAAGATGTGGTGAGACTAGAATTCTCGGCACAAATAGAAAAATATTTGTCGTATGGTTTTGATTTAAAACATATAGATTCGCATCATCACATCCATACCAATTATTCGATTTTCAAGATACTGACTCCGTTATTGAGAAAATATGAAATAAATAGCATCAGGCTGACACGGAATATGTTTGAAGAGGTCCCTTTGGACAAGAATATATACAAAAGACTGCTTAATAACAAAATCCGAAGGATTGCGGTTACCAGTAACTATATGGGCTCTGTTGCGGATTTTGAAAAATACAGACATCAGATTCCGGAAACATCCATAGTTGAAATTATGGTGCATCCGGTTTTATCAGAAGAGGGTATTTTAGATATGCATGTACCGTATTCCAATGTTGTAGATGCGATAAGAGGAGAGGAATTGATTTCGTATAGAAATATATTGTGACCGATTTTACCACAGAAATGTAGAGACGTGGCCTGCCGCGTCTCTAAAATGAAAAATGAAAAATGGGGAGAATAATCAATAAATCAAAGAATTAAAGAGAAGAATATATTACCATGTTTTTTATAGCATCAAAACTATTTTATTCGTTGCTGTCACCGTTTATCTGGTTCCTTTTGATTCTTGCCGTGAGCCTTAAGACGAAAGCCGTCCGGAGAAAACGACGGTTACGAATAGCTGCATTTGTTATTCTGTTGCTGTTTATGAATCCGGTTTTGTTTGGTTGGATTGCCCGAAAATGGGAATATCCGTTTACGAACCGGAATGATTTACCGGGAAATGTAAATGTTGCAGTCGTATTGGGTGGTATGTCAGCTTATCACGAGGTAACAGGGCGAGTCCGTTATTTCCAGAGTGGAGACCGGCTCTTTCAGGCACTGGAGCTTTATAAAACGGGGCAGGTCAGGAAAATAGTGATCAGCGGTGGCTCTCCGAATATTCTGATCAAAGAGAAGCCGGAAGCGGAGTATCTGAAGGATTATCTGAATCATATCGGAGTTCGGGATAGTGATCTGTGCATTGAAGCTCACTCCCGGAATACTTATGAAAATGCGATATACACCCAAAAGGCATTCTCCTGTCAGGGTTGGAGAAAAAGAATAATTCTGGTAACTTCGGCTTTTCATATGAAACGGGCCCAGAGATGTTTTGAAAAAGCAGGTTTTGCTGTGATTCCTTACAGTACGGATTGTTTGCAAAGCGTCGATGGTTACACGCCTGGAGATTTCTTTATTCCAGATCCGGTTATGCTTTACAACTGGCAGCTGGTCATCAAAGAGTGGATTGGTTTTGCTGTTTACCGGATGAAAGGGTATGTTTAATTAAGGAATTAAAGAATGAAGAGTTGACATTCTCTTTTTGGTGTCTTCTTATATTTCGTCATTCTTCAATCATCATTAAAAAATTAGAAGTAGTGGCAACAGATTTATCCCAATTCAATAACTCCTGGTACAAGCCGGGAAACAGAGTCAAAATATTGTGCTGGTATTTTGTCAATGTTCTCTTTTTTATCAATCCGTTGAATCCGTTCATGGGGATCAAAGTGAAATTGCTCCGGCTTTTTGGCGCCCGGATTGGTAAAGGTGTCTGGATAAAGCCCGGCGTCAATATCAAGTATCCCTGGCTACTCAGCATCGGGGATTATACCTGGATAGGGGAGAAGGTTTGGATTGATAACCTGGATAGTGTGAATATTGGTAGTAACGTTTGCATTTCGCAGGGGGCTATGTTGCTTTGCGGAAATCATAACTATAAACTCCCTACCTTTGATCTTATCGTGAAAACGATTACGATTGAAGATGGTGTCTGGATTGGGGCACAAAGTACAGTTTGTCCCGGTGTTACCTGCAAAAGCCATTCTATTTTGACCGTTGGTTCTGTTGCGACAAAAGATCTGGAGGAACAGGGCATTTATCAGGGGAATCCGGCGGTGAAGGTAAGGGATAGAAAACAAAAAAAACGAATATAATAAACACAATATAATGAAACGAATTCTAGTGACCGGTGGTGCCGGATTTATCGGGTCGCATTTGTGCGAGCGTTTGTTGAATGAAGGTAATGAGGTAATTTGCCTGGATAACTATTTCACCGGTTCAAAAATGAATGTGGTGCATCTGATGGATAATCCCTATTTCGAACTGGTGCGTCATGATGTGACCCATACCTATATGGCAGAGGTGGATGAGATTTATAACTTGGCTTGTCCGGCTTCACCGGTGCATTACCAGTATAACCCGATTAAGACTATCAAGACCTCTGTGATGGGGGCAATCAATATGCTGGGATTGGCGAAGCGTGTACGTGCGAAGATTCTCCAGGCCAGTACCAGCGAAGTGTATGGTGATCCGCATGTGCATCCGCAACCGGAGAGTTATTGGGGAAATGTAAACCCGATCGGCATCCGTTCCTGCTACGATGAAGGAAAACGTTGTGCTGAAACGCTCTTCATGGATTACCATTTGCAGAACAACGTTAAGATTAAAATCATCCGCATCTTCAATACTTATGGTCCCCGTATGAATCCGGATGACGGACGCGTGGTATCAAACTTTATCGTCCAGGCATTGAAAGGTCAGGATATTACCATCTTTGGTGACGGACAACAGACCCGTTCGTTCCAGTATGTGGATGACTTGGTAGAGGGTATGTGCCGTATGATGGGATCACGGGAGGATTTCGTTGGTCCGGTGAATATCGGTAATCCGAATGAATTTACGATGCTGGAACTGGCTCAGAACGTATTGGAGCTGACTGGCTCGAAATCAAAACTGATTTATCAAACATTGCCTCAGGATGACCCTAAACAACGTCAACCTAACATTGACCTGGCTTATCAGGAACTGAACGGATGGCAGCCGAAAGTACAATTGCGTGAAGGACTGATGAAAACGATTGAGTACTTTGATAGGCAACTGAAGGGTTGAGGGACTGATGGACTGAAGGAATGCAAGAGATTAAAGAATTAAGATAATAAAGGAATAGTAACCTGAGATTTTTGTCCACGAATTACACCAATTTTCCCGAAACTATTCGTTATTATTCGTGATTATTCGTGTGAATTTGTGGACAAACTTTTTACTGATAAATTGAATCCCTGCAAATGAAACTATCCATCATCACCGTCGCCTATAACAGTGCCGAAACGATTGCTCATACGATAGAGTCTGTATTGGAACAGAGCTATCCGGATATAGAATATATCATTGTGGATGGAGGCTCCAAAGACAATACAGTTGAGATCATCAAATCGTATGAGCCGCGCTTTAATGGTCGGATGAAATGGATCAGCGAAAAGGATAACGGACTGTATGATGCGATGAACAAAGGGATACGTATGGCTACAGGTGAGGTGGTCGGTATCATCAATTCGGATGACTTTTACCATCGGAATGATGTTATTGCTTTAATCGCAAAGGGTTTTGAAGAGGAACATGTGCAGTCTACCTTTGCAGATGTGCGATTTGTGAAGCCGGATAACCTGGAAAAGACGGTACGCTATTATGCCTGTAAGAACTTTGCACCCTGGCGGTTTCGTTTCGGATTTATGCCGGCGCATCCGACGTTTTTTACCTATAAGTGGTATTTTGATGAGTTTGGCTATTACAGAACCGACTATAAGATAGCAGCGGATTACGAGCTATTGATTCGTTTTCTCTATAAGCATAAGCTCAAATATAAATACCTGCACCTCGATGTCATGAAAATGCGGACAGGAGGGGCCAGTACTGCATCCGTAAAGAGTAACCTGATCCTTAACAGGGAAATAGTGCGCGCCTGCCGGGAAAACGGAATCTATACCAACCTGGCGATTCTTTCGCTGAAATATTTCGTAAAGGTATGGGAGATGATCCTTGTCAGGGAATGAGGGAATGAATGATTGATGTATTGAGGGAAATTAAGGAATGAAGGAATGAAATGAATTAAGGGTTTGAGATGATATTATTGTCCACGAATTTTCACGGAATGGCACGAAACAATTAGTGCTTATCGTGAAGATTCGTGGACAACTTGTTATAACCGGTCATATCCAGGAATTTGCTGATCTTCAAATTCTCAAATCTGCAAATTTTCCTATTCCCGATAGTATACGCGTTTTACCCTGGTTGCTATAGAGGTGATGATCTCGTATGGGATAGTTCCCAGTTTGTCTGCAATTTCCTGAACAGTCAGTTCTTCACCGAAAATGATCGCCGTATCGCCTTCCTGAACATCAATATCGGTCAGGTCAATCATGGTGATGTCCATACAGATATTGCCTACAATGGGTGCCCGTTTACCGTTTACCACCACTTCTCCCACACCGTTACTGAGGTGACGGTCCAGTCCGTCTGCATAACCGATAGGAATCGTGCCAATACGGGAATCACGAGTCAACGTCCATTTACGGCCGTAACCAATGGTTTCCCCGGCTTTGATATCTTTAATCTGTAAAATGGTTGTTTTCAGTGTGCTGACATTGCGCAGTCCTTCTTCTCCACACGAGCTTACCCCATACAGGCCAATACCGAGGCGTACCATATCTTTCTGATGTTCCGGAAAGCGGAATATTCCTGCTGTGTTGAGGATGTGATGGAGCACTTTATAGCCTACCGCTTCTTCGATGCGTTCTGCACACTGAGTGAAACGTTCGATCTGGCGTAGTGTATAGTCATTATGAGACTCGCTGTCACTGCCCGCGAGGTGGGAAAATACGGAACGAACCTTTAACGCTGTTTGAGCGGTAAGCAGGTCGGTCAGTTCATCCATCTCTTCAGGCAGGAATCCCAGACGGTGCATACCGGAGTCTATCTTGATGTGAACCGGATAGTTGCTGATTCCCTGCATTTCGGCAGCACGGATTAAGGCTTTTAGCAGTTTGAAGCTGTATACTTCCGGTTCGAGGTCATTGTCGAAAAGGACATTGAAACTGCTCATCTCGGGATTCATCACCATCAGCGGCATGTAGATACCGGCTTTGCGCAGCTCGGCACCTTCGTCGGCAACGGCAACGGCAAGGTAGTCGCAGTGGTGTTCCTGCAAAGTTTTGGCTAACTCGTACGAACCGGCTCCGTAACCGAATGCTTTTACCATGCAGACCATCTTCGTGGTTGGCTTCAGTTTGCTGCGGTAGAAGTTGAAGTTGTGTACAATGGCATCGAGATTGACCTCCAGGATGGTTTCGTGTACCTTCAATTGCAGGCGGTCGGATATTTTCTCGAAATGAAACTCGCGGGCTCCTTTTACCAAAATCAACTCTTTGTCAAATGAATTGATAAGAGTCGATTGCAGGAATTCTTCCGTCGTTTCATAAAATGCCATTCCCATCGGGAACAGAGAGGCCTGGTCACCGATATTTTTGCCAATACCAATCAGTTTGTCAATCCCCTTTTGCTTCAGCAGATTCGCAACTTCAAGATAGAGCAGATGGCTTGATTTACCGGTCTGTTGCAGGTCGGAAAGGATGAGCGTGCGCTTCAGGTCAGAACCTTTAGCCCGGCGCATCTGAAAATCCAGCGCAAGTTCGAGTGAATTGAAGTCGAGGTTGTACGTATCGTCAATGATGAGGCAGTTTTGAATACCCTCCTTCACCTCCAGACGCATAGCTACCGAATGGAGCTTCATCATCCGTTCCCTGATTTTATCCGGGGAAATCTGGAAGTAAAGCATTACTGCCAGACAATGGATGGCATTTTCGATATTGGCATCTTCGGTAAAGGGAATCTCGAAATCCCCGTCGATGATTTGCAGGTAGTTGTATTGGATAAAGGTCGATTGCTCGCCTTTCTTTATTTTGGAAATGTAAAGTGGGGCATCCTGGTTTTTCTTCGACCAGGAAAGGAAATTTTCTCCGGCAATGGTGTTGAGGATACAGTGTTGGACGATTTGGTCGTCTTCTTCGTAAACGATGGTTTCGGAGTGGGTAAAGAGCTTCAACTTTTCGAGACATTTCTGTTCTATGGACTGAAAGCCTTCCTGGTGAGCACTGCCTATATTGGTCAGAATGCCGATTTCGGGTGCAATTACTTTTTCCAGACGCTCCATTTCTTCCGGCTGGGAAATACCGGCTTCGAAGATGGCCAGTTCAGCCTGCTCATCCAACCTCCATACCGAAAGCGGAACCCCCGTCTGGGAGTTGTAACTGCGGGGAGAGCGCACGATACGTTTATCTTCATTGAGTAACTGGTACAGCCACTCTTTGACGATAGTCTTACCATTGCTGCCGGTAATGCCGATGACCGGAATCTTGAAATGTTTCCGGTGCGATGCTGCCAGTTGCTGTAAGGCCGCCAGGGTGTCCTTTACTACCAGTAGATTAGCTTCAGTGAGTCCGTCGAATATAGGCAATCGTTGGCTGACGACAAAGGTTCGAACACCTTTCTGATATAGCTCCGTGACATATTTGTGGCCGTCATTTTGCTTGGTTTTCAGCGCGAAGAATAGTGTTTCTTCTGGAAAAGAGAGGGAACGGCTGTCTGTCAGCAGAAGGCTGACCGGACCGTCGTTCAGGATGTTGGCCGACGCATGGATGATGCGTGCGATATCTGATACGAAGTAGGTCATAACTGTTCAAATAATTTGAGTTGCTCCTGGATTGTTGCAACTTCAGTTGACAGTGCAAAGGTCGGGTATTTTTTAGTTAATTGTTCTGCTTTAAGTAAATTCTGCTGCAAAAAGTTCTTATAAGATTCCGATTTAGGATTGAATGGGCGGTGTTGGAGGGCTTTGTGGAGCTTTTCCCATTCATCCATTAGCGAAAGGCTATCTTTCGAAAGTTGTGTTTCGGTAAATCTCTGCCAGATGTAGTTGACCGTTTGCCCCGAGGGATGAATCATGTCCTCGGCGTAAAAGCGGTAATCGCGCAGTTCGTCCATCACGATCTCGTAAGCGGGAAAATAGCTGCAAAAGTCGAACTCCTTCACCAATTGGTCAATAGCAAGCAAGAGGGTCGCTTTACTCAATTGGTTTTCGTGTGCCCCGTCCTTCCAGTGGCGGATGGGGCTTACGGTAAATAGCAGTTTTAGTTTTGGATTTTCAGCCCGTAGCTTTTCGATTAATGCTTGCCATTCAGCTACAATTTTCTCAACTCCCATTCTTTCACGGTGAAAATATTTCTCCGGTAATTTGTGGCAATTGCTTACTACCTGTCCGGTTTCTTTTAAATGGTAAACAAAGGCAGTACCGAACGTGATAATTAACCGATCTGTTTCCCTTAACCATTGGGCGGAACGAATCATTCGCTCATTAATCATCGAGAGACATTCCTGAGCATCCACTGCCGAGAAGCGGGAATGGTGTGCGAAGCTGTGATAGACTCCGTGATGCTCAAACAGCTCTTTTCCGGTAAATATCCGTCTCTCTAACAAATCGGTCAGCGCTGATTTCAGCGACAACGGATTATACAATATCCCGAACGGATTGATATCAACCTGGAACTTATCGTTGGTCAGCTTTTCCCCGATATTCTCGGCAAAGCAGGAGCCAAGAAGCATCAGCTTGTCGGTGTAACTGATCGGAGTGGGGGATGCGGGTATTTCGATGGGGGTGTGGAGTTGCATGGTGGGGTTATGCTTTGTTTCTGTTTAATATACTAATGATCAGTCGGGTGACAGAATCTTTCTCTTCCGTTTTGCTCGTAGCTACAAAAAGAGTAAGAGCGGCTAATGCTTCGTTGCTGATAATAGGATTGCCGTTTTTGTTGATCAACAATTCATTTTGTTTCAGAAAGTAAAGAAAACATGCAGCACCAATACGTTTGTTTCCATCTACGAACGAATGGTTCTTCACAATCAAGTAGAGTAAATTGGCTGCTTTTTCTTCTAATGAGGGATATAGCTCGATTCCTCCGAAACTTTGCTTGATCTGATTGATAGAGCTATGAAAACTCTCATCTTTAGGTTTTGCAAAAACATTGGATTCAAAATCTGAATACATCTCTGTAATTAGCGTCATATAGTCTTTATATTCAGGATATTCAGCTTCTGTTTCCGTCAATCCTTTATTATCCAAAAGTTCATGGTCGTAGTCGTCAAGTAATAGCAGTCCGTTAGCAAAAAACTGGAGCATTTCGCTATCAGTTTCTTCCAGTTTCTCTTCAATAGCCCGGTTCAGAATGCGAATGCCCGTTTTGAGATATTCTACTTCCTGTTGTTTTTGTTGAAGCCTTTTTTCATTGATGGCATATCCCTGTACCAGATAATCTTTGAGTCGTTGCGTTGCCCATTGTCGGAATTGGGTACCTCGTTTTGAGTTTACACGGTATCCAACGGAGATGATTATGTCAAGATTGTAATATTTGACTTTTCTTTTGACTTTTCGACCTCCTTCTTTTTGAACTACCGAGAAAAACTCGGTAGTTGAACTTTCTTCAAGTTCTGCTTCTGCATAGATATTCTTTATATGTAATCCAATGGTGTCAGAGTCCTTATCAAATAGCTCCGCCATAAGTCTTTGAGATAACCATACAGTTTCGTTTTCAAATTGAACACTGAGTTCGACTTGATTTTCTGGACTTTTGAATATTTCAACTTTATTGCTCATCTGGTTGAGGTGTTATTTTTTGTTCTGGAACTAGTAAGCAATCCTTACTAGTTCCAGAATAATTCGTTTTGAATTACAAGATAAGCAATAATTGATAAATAGCAGGAGAAGTAACCGGAATAAAATTGATTTCAACAACCGATAAATATCTGGTAGTAAAATATCACGTATTTCTTTGTTCACCTGTCGCAAATTTTGCAACAGCTCGATATCTTCTTTCCCGGAAACTCAGTTTCCAGCTCCCCGTTGTCACACCCCGGAAACTCAGTCGCCAGTCAGAACTGACTCCGGTTCTCGTTAGAAACTGAGTTTCCAGTCAAAACCAAGCCCGGTTCTTATTGGAAACTGAGTTTCCGGGTCAAACGGAGCCCGGTTGGAGCTAGCGACTGAGTTTCCGGATAAGGGGACAGCGGCTTTGAGGGGATGATACCGGACTAAACTCCGGCGTTACTGTATCGGTCACACCTACGGTGTTATGAAATGGCGTATGCATGACCGATGTGGTAGCATATGGGTTTTTACCCTGTGAAGAGATTTGTTGACTGGGACTCGGACTGGAAGTTGTAAGTTGTAAGTTGTAAGTTGTAAGTTCGGAGACTTTGCCCAACTAAAAATCGGATCTTGTTTTATTTCTAGCATTTTCAATTTGTGAGGACAATACTTTTGCTATTATTTCAGCCTCTTGAATGCTAATACTTTGTCCAATTCTGGTTTTACGTCCAAGATAGTGAATTATAATCTTACCACCTCTTAAACCATATATTCTGGCCATAAAAGAAATTTCCTTTTTATCATCGCTACAAGAAATGTGGGAAACTTCATACAATTCTATATTATTTTTACTGGTAAAGAGTTTTCCTGTCTTGAATATCTTGATTTTATCATCAATTATTACAACTTCTTTTCCGTTTAGTTGCCATAATAATCTGTCAAAAACGAATATTCCGGATAGAAGCAAACAAAAAATAGGAAATGCAAGTTGTTCCATAATCCCCCAATCAATTGCAGAATAGACAAATCCGAAGGTTACAACTGCCCATACAATCATCCAAACGAGTAAAAATATTGCCAAGATCCAGTTCGTTTTTCTCTTTAGTTCAATCTTGTATGTTGTATCTGATTCCATTTTGATAAGTCTCACTTTTATTAAGTTACAATCAAATATTAATTCTACGAAAGTAGCTTTTTATTTTTACAATCAAAAAAGGGAAGCCAAACCCAAGTTCAACTTCCCTCTTATATTCTAATCCGACAAGCGGCCTAAAGCCGCTGTTCGGTTGATTATTCCCCCATCAGATACCCTTTAAACCCGGCAAAATCCTTGCCCAGTTCAATGCTCTGTTTGGTGCCTTTCATAAATTCCTGTAGCTTTTGTGGGATCTCCACTTTCTCACCGATGATGTTTTCCACCGTTTCGAGGAATTTGGCAGGGTGAGCCGTTTCGAGGAACACGCCTGTTTCACCCGGTTGTAGCTGTTCTTGCAGAGCTTTGTAACCGCAAGCGCCGTGCGGGTCGAGCAGGTAACCGGTTTCTTTATAGGTAGCGGCTACGGTCGCAGCGATTTGCTCATCGTCGTAGCTGCATCCACTGATTTCGCCTTTGATCGCTTCCCACGATTCACCGTACAGGTCAAGCACACGGGCAAAGTTACTCGGATCACCTACGTCCATCGCATTGGCAATGGTCGATACGGAAGGTTTCGGAGTATATACGCCGGTGTTGAGGTAGTTCAGGAAGATGTCGTTGCGGTTGTTGGCAGCGATAAAGCGCTTG
>JAUZOF010000369.1 GCA_030706585.1 Bacteroidota bacterium | reverse complement strand
ACCTATGCCGACCAGCAATAGGACTATGATTATTATCAGATCAATACACATAATTATCTGAGATTTTGATTTTCCAGATTGATTGCTTTAAGTTTCAGGTCTGCTTGTTTGGTTTGAAGCTCTTCCACCTCTTTTTCCAAAGTCAAAATAGCGTTGGAGACTTCTTCACGATGGGTTTGATCCGGTGCAAGATATTCTTCCCTGAGTTTATGCAGCTGATTTTTGATGGTCTGTAGTTTATTTCCTGTTTGAATAGCTTCTTTGAAGGCCGCTTTTGCTTCTTCATTTTTGAAGTCATTCCAGGAGTGGTAAACCTGATTGTCATTAATCACCAGACGAAATGCTCCTTTTGAGTTGGTTTGAGATTCTTCAGATCGGTCCGTGTTTTTTATTTTATCCAAAAGCGCCTGATAATTGGCTCCTTTCTTCCAGGTTTCTTTGATTGAACGCAATTGAGCCAGACGGATGAGTCTATCGGGAGTCTCATTTTCATACACCTGTTTGCTTTCATTCGGAATGAACAGGTAAATAACCACTTTTCCTTCCGGTTGGTAACGGTCACTGGCGAACCATCCTATATTATTTTGCTCATCTATCACCATCATATAATCATTGTAGATGGAATTAAACGGCATTCCTACATTTTCGGGGGCCAGATAGCTGTTGTTTGTCAGGTTATAGCGAGTGATGAAGATGTCATAACCTCCGATTGAACCTTCACCGTCAGAAGCAAAGTACAATGTAGTACCGTCAGTCAAAACGTAAGGGAAATTCTCATTAGCCTTCGTATTGATAATATCGGGAAGAAGCGTCTTTTCACTCCAACTGTCCAACAGACGGTTTTGGGTATAAAGCTGGAAATTGTTACCGTCGCTCTTTTCGGCAAAATAGATCTTATCCATCAGTTGGTTTTGATATACCGAGGCGCAGTTACCGGTAGATGTGCCGAAGAAATGATCGGTGCTCATGACAGATCCTGATTCACTGCTGAGTTGGTATGTCTTCAGGAAATCCTGTTTGTCAACAACCATACTGTCAATGATCTGCACTTTTTCCACACCGCGTATCTGGCGGGAAGCAACGGAGGCAGAGGAAATGCCTTTCTCGGCAAAAGCTTTGAGTTTAGTATCCGTTTTGGGATCATCTGCGCATTTTTTGAATAACAATACACTTTCATCAAACTGATAATTGGTATAAGCGACCTGAGCCTGGCAAAGTGTATAGTATTGGTTTGTCAGCGGGTCTTTTTTTGCCTTCAGTATTTTGCTGAATTGTTCTTTTGCCTTCAGGTAGTGCTTGTTATCGAAATTAGCTTTGGCTTCTTCGAAAGTCTGACTGTGAGATAGAGTAGAAGCAGATAAAATTAAAAGGGTTAATTTAATCTTTATCAGTTTCATAGCAATGGTGGTTGTTAGGGAATAGGGTGTGTTAGTTTTCCTTTCAAACTTACGACTTTTTTTTGAATTGCAGTACAGTTTCTCGGTTGTTTCCGGTAAATATTGAAGATTAGGGGATACAAAAAAGGCGACTGAGTAGTTCAATCGCCTGTATATTTGAATGTTTGGTTTCTTACTGCTTAATAAGGATTCTGGAAATGGTGGTATTACCCGAACTTAATTGAAGGATGTAAGCCCCCTGTGGCAGGTTACTTAACGGGATGGTGTTTAACTGTTCGTTAGCGAAGCCTGTTTTCAATGGCTTTCCATCAATAGACAGGATGCGGTAAATACAGCTCTGTTCCGTTACATTGGCAATGGTTACATTTTCATGTGCCGGATTGGGGTAGAATGTCAATTTGCCGGCTTTGATTTGAGGGACATTGGTTTCTATAGTCGGTTTACTGGTGCCGAAATAGAATATCACCGAACGGTTTATCTCTTCGCTTTTAGTCGTTGAAGCAGCTAAACGTGTAAATTGATTGACATTCAGTGTTTTGTTTGTCTCATCTATGCTCCATTCCAGTCTCGTATTGTTATTCGAGTTTTTATTAGAGAAGGATGTGATCGTTCCGTTTTGAATCAAAAACTGACTTTGATTATAAGCACTGAGTAAACCCTCTTCATAAAGCGTATCGCTCAACATTACCGCTCCATTCAGGTTGTTGAGGTTGTATTTCTCTGAAGCCAGTTCGTTGTTATTCGGAGCATAACTGATAAAAGCCTGCAAACTATTGTCTTTGGCTGTTGCAGAGATGTTTTGACGATATCTTTCTACCCATTGTTGGGATAGAGTGTCAATATCCGAGACAACATGCGAGCTTAGATTCCCCTGTTTATCAAAGAGCATTTCCGTTTTCTGGAAAATGTTCCATTGGTTATGGATAGAATCACTCAGTTCCAGGTATCGAGTGGTTTTGTTGATTGTATCACCATAGACATATCTGTATCGGAATGAAGGTATGAATGAACCGGATGTTGTATTGTATGTAAATACTGTTTCCAGCTCTTGTTTTCCATTCGACAGGTAGCTGTTGATGATTCTGGAAGAGGGGAGTAGCTCTTTGGATGTGTTGGGGGCGAAGTAGCTTATGGTATCCGGATTTCCGGCTGCATTGTAGCTAAAATTTCCGGTCGCATAAACCGACCACACGTGATGGATAGTGTCCCACTCAGAGTTGGTAAAGCTCATCAGATTACCCTTCGCATTAAAACTTTTCTCTGTTTTGAAATTAATTCCTTTCCAGTTTGAGGCAATCGAGTCCCAGCTAAAGAAAGCATGCAACAGGCATCTGCCTAATGAATCGGTTTTGGTTTCAAACTTTTGAAAACTGATAAAGCTATCGGCAGCAGCATTGAAGTTCTTTTCGATAAGTGTCTCTACTCCGTTTGTAGTTTGCAGGATATTTTGTTTGAGTGGAATCCATTTGAAAGCATTATCGTCAAACTGTGAAGTAGTGGCAGTAAAACCGTTTACCTTGTATTGGTAAACGGTTTTGTAGGTTTTATTCAGATCATTCAGTTGGTAAAGAATACTGTCGGGAGCGCCAAGATCGTTGATCTGACTGGCTTGCACCTTTATGCCAAAGCAAAAAGAGACAATAATAAGTATGCTTCCGAATAACAGTTTTCTCATGAATATGAATGGGTTATGATCTTTTCTCTAATAATACTACGTTCTCCACATGATGTGTATGCGGGAACATATCTACCGGCTGTACTTTCACCACACGGTATGCTTCGTCCAGCAGGCTCAGGTCACGAGCCTGGGTTGCCGGGTTACAGCTAACATACACAATGCGTTTAGGCGCTGCAAACAGGATGGTCTTCACCACATCATCGTGCATTCCGGCACGGGGAGGGTCGGTGATGATCACATCAGGGCGGCCATATTGGTGGATAAAGTCTTCGTTGAGGATATCTTTCATATCTCCTGCAAAGAAGAGGGTATTATCCAGATTATTCAGTTTTGCATTGATTTTTGCATCTTCGATAGCATCGGGCACATATTCGATACCGATGACCTGTTTGCTCTGGTGAGCTACGAAGTTGGCAATGGTACCGGTTCCGGTATAAAGGTCGTAAACCAGTTCGTTTCCTGTCAGACCGGCAAAGTCACGCGCAATGCTGTACAGGTTATACGCCTGTTCAGAGTTAGTCTGATAGAACGATTTCGGACTGATTTTGAATTTCAGGTCCTCCATTGCTTCAAATATACAATCACTTCCTTTAAATACAATCACTTCCTGATCGGAAATTGTGTCGTTTGCCTTCTGATTAACAACATATTGCAAAGAAGTGATTTCAGGGAACTTATCTGCAATGTTTTGTAACAAAGCGTTACGAATTTCAACATCATCCTCATAGAAGACGACAATCACCATCACTTCACCGGTCGAACTGGTGCGAATAATGATATTTCGCATCATGCCGCCCTTGTTGCGAAGGTCAAAGAAGGTAATGTCGTTATCCAGGCAGTATTTTTTCACCTCCAGGCGAATGCGGTTGGAGACACCGTCCTGTAACCAGCACTTGTTGATGTCGAGCACTTTGTCAAACATCCCCGGAATGTGGAATCCCAGCGCGTTCATGTTGTCAAATTTAGTATCGGACAGGCGTTCTTCATCGGTCAGCCATCGCTTGTTGGAGAAGGTGAATTCCATCTTGTTACGGTAATCACGGGTCTTTTCTGAACCTAGGATCGGGAAAAACTCCGGCAGTTCTACTTTACCAATGCGGGTGAGGTTATCAAATACCTGTTTGTGTTTGAATTTCAACTGTTCCTCATAGGGTAGGTGCTGCCATTTACAGCCACCGCACACACCGAAGTGTTCGCAGAATGGTTCGCTTCTTTTCTCCGAAAGCTTGTGGAAATGTACCGGTTTAGCTTCGGCATATTTATTCTTTTTACGGGTGAGTTGCAGGTCAACTACATCGCCGGGAGCTACATAGGGTACAAAAATAACCAGGTCATCCACTTTGGCGATAGCCTTGCCTTCAGCGGCAACATCTGTGATGGTGATATTCTCTAACAGGGGAAGAGGTTTTTGTTTACGTGCCAATGTTTTAGTCTTTTACAAAATTTGAATCGCAAAGATAATATAATTTGCTCATACCCGTAACCGTGCGGTATCGGGTAAACCGGACGAAATAGATTGCTTTGGATTTGTTTAAGAAAACCTGTTCTATTCCTGGGGGTAATGTAGCCTGTTTTCAGCGGGTGCAGTTCCCTTATTAGTTGAAGAATTAGGAAGCGGTAATTGTGCTGTGAGTTGCCTTTTGGCATTTTAGCACTGGAATAAGTATAATCATGTATAGAGTGGTAATACTGTAATAAACAATAAAATATT
>JAUZOF010000368.1 GCA_030706585.1 Bacteroidota bacterium | reverse complement strand
CTGGTATTCGTATATCAATCGCTGTACATCCTCGCCGATGGTTTCGCTCAGACAGGTGCTGGCGATGGCAATCACCCGCGGATGGTATTGTTTGATAATGTTGTCAATGCCGGTGTTGAAATTTTTGTGTCCTCCAAAGATGGTGGTCTCTTCACTGAAATTAGAGGAAGCGATATCTACCGGTTCGCGAAAATGGCTAATCAGATAGCGGCGGATGTAAGTGGCACATCCCTGCGAACCGTGCAACATCGGTAACACGCCTTCTATTCCTTTGAAAGCGATACATGCGCCCAGCGGCGTACATTGCTTGCAAGCATTGCACGAGGAGGCAAACGCATCGCCCGAAGGCATCACTTTCTTCTTTATGGATTCTGCCTTTTGCATACAATACTTTGTTTTGGAGTTACACAAATTCTCTTTATCTGCCCCTAAATCCCCTGAAGGGGACTTAAATCTACCAAAAGAGATTTCTTACATTTTTTACCGACCTAAAAGTCCCCTCCAGGGGATTTAGGGGTAAAAACAAAAGAGAAAGTCTTTATTCTTTACTCTTTGTTCTTGTTCACAAATTGCCATACCGGACTGGTTACCGTTTCGTACACCTCTTTGGCAAAGTTGAGCATCCCGTCGTAACCAGCCAGCGCCAGTTTGCGTTCGTGATTGTGATCGCAAAATCCGATTCCGAGCTTGTAGGCGATGGGGCGTTCTTTCACGCCGCCGATAAACAGGTCTGCTCCTGTCTGTTTTACAAACTCAGAAAGTTCTACCGGATTGGAATCATCTACCATAATGCAACCGTCGTCGCAAATGGTTTTCAACAAGCGGTAATCCTCCGTGTTGCCGGTCTGCGTTCCTGCAATCACCGTTTTCATACCGATCAGTCGCAGTGCTTTTACCAGCGAGATGGCCTTGAATGCTCCGCCCACATAGATAGCTGCTTTCTTTCCCTGCAAAGCTCTTTTGTAAGGCTCGAGCGCCGGAATCAACGTTGTAAGCTGATCTTTCACCAACTCGCGGGCTTTGTCCATCACGCTGTCGTCTTTGAAGAACTTGGCCACTTCGTAAAGCGCATCCGACATATCTTCGATGCCGAAATAGGAAACCTTGATGAAGGGGATTCCGTATTTTTCTTTCATCAGTTTGGCTAAGTGAATCATCGACCCGGAACATTGCACCACGTTGAGCGCAGCCCGATGAGCATTCTGCACCTTCTGCACCCTCCCGTCGCCGGTAATGGGAGCCAAAATCTGGATTCCCATTTTCTTGTAATATTCTTCAAGCATCCAGAGTTCACCGGCAAGGTTAAAATCGCCCAGAATATTGATGCTTAACGGAGATACTTCCATACTTTCGTCTGTGCCTACCAATGAAAAAAGAGCGTCGCAGGCTATTTTGTAGCCATCTTTTTTCGATCCCTGAAAACCTTCGGCCATTACCGCGATAACCGGAATATCCTTCTCTTTTTGCACCCGTTTGCAAACCGATTGCACATCATCGCCTATCACACCCACGATACAAGTAGAATAAACGAAAGCGGCCTTGGGATGATGTTTGTCGATCAGTTCATGAAGTGCCTGATACAACTTATCCTGCCCGCCAAAAACAATATTTTTTTCGCGTAGATCGGTAGAGAAGCTACTGCGGTGCAGTTCGGGACCTGACGAGAGAGCCCCGCGAATGTCCCATGTATAGGAAGCGCAACCGATAGGGCCGTGCACCAGATGCAGTGCATCAGCAATGGGGTAAAGTACCACACGCGAGCCGCAAAAGACACAGGCTCTCTGGCTGACAGACCCGGCCACACTGGGCTTTCCGCCCACCAGCTCGTGCGAATCGACCCCTTTGGTCACGATCTGATTTTCCCTGCCTTCTAAATATTCAGCCATACTTTTTTGTTTTGGAGTAATCTTATCCGGACGTTTCGTTATCGATTGTATCTGCATCGATCTCATTTCTGCTTTGAAACCGTACAATCCGTTGTCCGTCACACATCTATTTTACCTGCGATTATTCTGCTTATCGCTTCAGGTAGGATTTCAAAGATGTTACGGCTGTTTATCACCGTAACATCTTTACCACAATCCATTATTACATTACAAGTTCTACTTTTTCCTCCGGACAGGTACGGTCTTTATGTTCAAGGAATGCATCCATAATCTTTATTAAAAGATTGGTAGCACCCGTATATCCAACATATGGGAAGAAATTGTTACCCGGACGATCCGTCACAGGAAATCCCAAACGAACGAATGGAATATTTTCATCGCGGGCAATATATTTTCCGTAGCTGTTACCGATCAACATATCGACACCTTCCTGTTTGATCCATTGATGCATCTGGAACATATCGGCACGTTCGCCGCTTTTGAATTTTACTTCAGGAACTTTTTCTTTCAGCAGTTCGGTCATTGCTTCATCGAAATGTTTGCCCGGCGTTCCTGTTACGATATAAACCGGTTTCATGTCGAGTGTCAACAGAAATTCCACCAAAGGAATCAACGTGTCGGGATCGCCAAACAACGCCACCCGTTTGTCATAGAAATTTTTGTTGTTGTCGGCAATCATATCTACCAGGCGGCCACGTTCTGCGGTCAACGAATCGGGCACCGGCACATTGGCATGACGGCTGAGCGACATAATAAATTTATCGGTAGCCTTCAATCCAATAGGAATTTCAACGGTTTCGAATTTTACCTTACACTTATTTTCGAGCTTAATACAAGCATCTTCTGTAGTGTAAGGACCAATACCGATAGAAAATTTGCTATCGCCGGTTGCAGCCATGTCTGCCTGAGTGGTGCCACCTTTCGGATACATGTCGTAATGCCCCGTCAGCGGAGTATCCAGCACATCCGACATATCGGGAAACATGATGGTGCGGGCTTCCATCTCTTTGGCAATGCGTTTGATTTCGCGCATATCGGAGGGTTCCATCCATCCGGCCACCAGATTCACCACGTTTCTCTTTTTAGGAGTGGCTGTGGAAAAGAATTTCACGAAAGAGGATACCTGATTGGCATAACCGGTTACGTGAGTACCCACGTAACTAGGTGTATTACAGAAAATAACTTTCTTACCGGCAGGCACCTTGCCATCTTCATTTGCTTTAGAGACAATCTGGGTAAGGTCATCACCAATCGTTTCGGAAAGGCAGGTAGTGTGCACCGCAATCACTTCCGGATCATATACGCTGAAAATCGTTTCGATAGCGCTTACCAGGTTAGCTGAGCCACCAAACACCGAAGATCCTTCAGAGAACGAACTGGTAGAGGCCATCACCGGTTCTTTGAAGTGACGGGTAAGTGCACTACGGTGGTAAGAGCAACATCCTTGCGAGCCGTGGCTATGGGGTAAACATCCATGCAAACCCAATGCCGCATACATGGCTCCCACAGGTTGACAGGTTTTGGCCGGATTGATCGTCAGAGCCTTTCTGTCTATTTCTTTTGCTGTTGTATGTCGTAATAGCATAATTGTTTGAGTTACCTTTAGTACCCGGGGAGGAACTAAAGAAAATTAATAATTCAAAAGCCTATAGCACACGGAGGACACTGAATCTACAGAAACACACGGATATATATCCTTCAAAAATATCACCATGGGTGATTATCCGTTTATTCCGTGTTATCTGTGTGCTAAAAAACTCTTTGTTGAGATGCTTAATAAGCGTATTGAGCTTCCACGTAGGTTTCGCTTTCCCAGGGAGCTTTCAGCTCTTTCCAGATGGTAGTGCTAGCAATCATTTCGATGTCTTCATAGAAATTGATGGCACCTTTAAATCCGGCATATGGTCCTCCGTAATCGTAGCTATGCAACTGTTTGAGAGGCACACCCATTTTCTGAACACAGAATTTTTCTTTGATACCGGCGCAGAACACATCAGGCTTGTAGAGTTCAATCAGTTTTTCCATTTCATAATGGCTGAGGTCGTCAATTACCAAAGAGCCTTTGGCCATCTGAGGCATCAAACCTTCGTAACCGTTGAATTCCATTCCATCAGCTTCGAGCGCTTTCAATTCTTCTTCTGTCTTGCGGGGATTGTAACGGGTTTCATCCTTCGTTACAGAAATTTCTTCGATATTTCGGCTATCAGCATCAATCTGGATAGTAGGAATAACCACACGACCTTCGTAGTCGTCGCGGTGACCGAACTCATAACCGGCAGAAAGTGTGCTCATACCCAACTCTTCAAAAAGGTTCTGATAGTGGTGAGCGCGCGATCCGCCGACAAACAACATGGCTGTTTTACCGTTTGTTTTCTTCAATGCTTTTTCGCGGGCAGCAGTCACGGCGATCATTTCGTCGGCAATCACCTCTTCAATTTTGTCGATCAATTCCTGATCTCCAAAATATTGTCCGATTTTGCGAAGCATTTTAGCGGTTGAGTCTGCCCCGATCGGTTGTACCTTAATCCATGGAATACCGAAAGCGGTTTCCATCATTTCGGCCACGTAGTTGATCGAACGGTGACACATCACCATGTTAAGGTCGGCAGTATGAGCATTTTCAAATTTCTGAATCGTGGAGTTGCCGCTGAAGGTAGCAATCAGGTTGATGCCGCATTTTTCGAAAACACGTTCCAACTCAAACGCATCACCACCGATATTGTACTCTCCCAAAAGGTTGACGCGGTATTTCAGGTCTCCTCTCTTTTCGTCATCGCGACCAATAAGATTTTTGAACAAACCGTTGTTTGCTATGTGGTGACCAGCTGACTGAGACACTCCACGGTATCCTTCGCAGGAAAAACCGAAGATATTAATATCGCCGCCAATTTCCTCTTTCATGTGGCG
>JAUZOF010000367.1 GCA_030706585.1 Bacteroidota bacterium | reverse complement strand
GAGTCATAAACTCTTTCACCTTCTTGTCCATACCGTCACGGCTGATGCGATAATCGCGTCCGGTTACAATACCAAGCAGCTTTCCTTCTGATGTACCATCTTCTGTAATACCGATTGTACCATGACCGGATGCCGCTTTCAGTGCAATCACATCACGAAGGGTATGTTCGGGAGTCAGGTTGGCGTTGCTTACAACGAATCCGGCTTTGTAGGTTTTCACCTTACGCACCATTTCTGCCTGAGATTCGATGCTTTGTGATCCGAAAATAAAAGAAAGCCCCCCGTTACGAGCCAGGGCAATGGCCATTTTGTGATCCGACACCGACTGCATGATAGCCGATACAAACGGAATATTGAGGGATATCGACGGAGCTTCGTCTTTTCTGAATTTGACAAGCGGAGTCTTCAGTGAAATATTTTCGAGCGTACAATCTTTGGTTGTAAGTCCCGGAATCAATAAGTATTCGCTGAATGTTCTGGAGATGTCATTTAAATACTGTGCCATACCTTATTCTTTTTTCGATAAAAATTGGGCAAAGATACTCAAAACCATCATAATGTCCAAAAATCAAGAGTAAACTGAGTTCATTTATCTTCAATCTTAATTAAAAACAGGGGAATCAGCCTTCTGAAGCCGCAAACAGCCATCTTTCCTCCTCTTCCAACAATGCTACTTAGGCGTAAAGTTTTTACTCCGAGAAAGAATATCACCAAAAAAGCCTAAATAAAATAGACCAAGTTGACGAATAGAACACTATATTTGCGCTCGCTTCGTTAGAATAGAGTATTTTATTTTTATCACGATTAACCGTCTAAAAATTGTTTTGATAGCATGAGAAGAAATTTGTTAGCACTCTCTTTGTCAATCGTTGCTTGTGGAGCAAGTGCGCAAACGAATGATCCGGTCATTATGAAGATTAATGGCAAAGAAATTAAAAAGTCTGAGTTTGAATACATTTACAATAAAAACAACTCCGCGACCTCCATGGACAAAAAATCACTGGGGGAATACATGGTGTTGTTTAAAAACTTCAAACTTAAAGTAATCGAGGCCGAAAAACAGGGACTCGACACGACCAAATCATTTGTTAACGAACTATCCGGATACCGTCGCCAACTGGCGCAGCCTTATCTGACTGACAAAAGTGCGGATGATAAGTTCGCCCGCGAAGCATACGATAGGATGAAGGAAAATGTGGAAGTCAGCCATATACTGATCAGACTACCCGAAAATCCTACTTCAGCAGACACGCTGGCAGCCTACAATAAGCTGATGGACATCCGCAAACAGCTTGTTCCTGCAGCATTTGTAAAAGGTGGAAAAGCAGCAAAACAACCTGTTATTGATAAAAATCTTTTCGCGAAACTGGCTGAAAAATATTCCGAAGATCCATCTAAAGCGGAAAACAAAGGCTATCTGGGATACATTTCATCATTTATGACGGTATACCCATTTGAACTGGCAGCATACAATACCTCTGTAGGACAGGTAAGCAAACCCATCCGCACCGACTTTGGCTATCACTTGATATTGGTGCACAGCCGTCGTCAGGATCCGGGACAGGTACTTGTGGCTCACATCATGAAGGCCGTGAAACCGAAAAACGACTCCATCCCGGCAGACATTGCCGAGGCGGATGCAAAGAATGAGATCCAGGCTATCTATAATGAACTACGCAAGGGTGAGGACTTTAGCCGCGTGGCCAGCGTCAAATCAGACGACCGCGGATCGGCTGCAAAAGGCGGAGAGCTGCCCTGGTTTGGCATCAACCGCATGATTAAGGAATTTGAAAACACTGCATTTTCCCTGAAAAATAAAGGCGATATCTCCGGGCCGTTTAAGACCCGCTTCGGCTGGCACATCGTTAAGCTCCTTGACAAAAAAGGACTCGAGCCATTTGAAGACAAGAAAGCCGAGATCGTGCGCATGTTTATGCGTGACCAACGAGCCGAGGGTGGCAAAGATATGATGATCGCCAGACTGAAAAAAGAGTACAACCTGACAGAAGATGCCGCGGCACTAAACGAGATGATCGCACTTGCTGACAAAGCGGGATTCCCTTCCGATTCAGCCTATCAGGTAGCAGCTGCAGAACTGACAAAACCGATCTTCAAAGTTGACGGTAAAGCATTTACCCAGAAAGAGTTTGCCGCAACATTAAAAGGAAGAAGCAGTGAAAATAAAAAATCGGCTGCTGACTTTATCCGCAACAATTACAATGAATACGTTGACAACTCTGTATTGAGCTACGAAGACAGCAAACTGGAATCCAAATATCCGGAATTCCGCAACCTGATGCAGGAATACCACGATGGTATGCTGTTATTTGAAATCAGCAATCGTGAGGTTTGGGACAAAGCATCGAAAGACAACGAAGGCCTCAAAAAATATTTTGAACAAAACAAAGCCAACTACAACTGGAACGCACCGAAATATAAAGGGCTGATCGTCTATTGCAAAGACAAAGAGACTGTAAAGAAAGCGCAGTCGATCATCAAAAAAACAGGTTCTGACTCAGTAGTTTACGTACTACGCAAAGCGTTGAACGACTCTGTCACCCGTGTAAAAGTTGAAAAAGGACTTTTTGCAAAAGGTGAAAACAAAGTGGTGGACGCCAAAGCATTCAAAGGAGCCGAGTACATTCCTGACAGCCAGTACCCATATTACTTCACCGTGGGAAAAGTGTTAACAAAAGGCCCGGAAGAGTATGCTGACGTTCGCGGCCTAGTAACCGCCGATTACCAGAATTATCTGGAAGAAAAATGGATTAAAGACCTGAATGATAAGTACAAAGTAGAGATAAACGAGGCGGTCTTAAAAACGGTTAAACAGTAGAGATTGCCGTAAAATCATTCTATCTTTACCCCAACAATTAACTAAGACCGGATGAATAAATTACTGGTTGGAATGTTAACTTGTATTTTCCTTTTACCTGCCTGCAAAAAAGAAACCTCTTCTCCCGAGAAAGAGGTTTTGGCTGAGGTAAAGGGAAAATACTTGTTTATGAGCGATCTTAAAAACGCACTACCTGAAGGAATATCACCAAAGGACAGCGCATTGTTTGCCCGTAGCTTTATCGAAAGCTGGGTGACCGATCAGCTTGTTTATTACATCGCCAGCAAAAACATTCCCGACAAAGAGAAGATTGACCAAATGGTGGAGGAATACCGCCGTCAGTTAATCACTTCGGAATATCAGCGATACCTGATCGACGAGAAACTCAGTAAAGAGATATCGGACGAAGAGGTACAATCCTATTACGACAATCATGCCGATGAGCTGAAACTGAAAAGCGGGCTGATAAAGGGAATATTCGTAAAAGTCCCGCTCAATGCACCTCAACGCGGCCAACTGCGTAGCTGGATGGCTCTCCATAACGATGACGATGTGGATAAAATCGGGAAATACGCTATCCAGCATGCCGCTGACTACGACTATTTCGCTGAAAAGTGGACCGATTTGAATACCGCTTTGTCTAAAATGCCGGGAAATTACAGTAATTTCGCTCCTCAGATCAGGGCTAAACGGGTAGTGGAAGTAAAAGACAGCGTTTTCTACTATATGCTGGCGGTCAGTGAATTTGCTCCTGCCGGAAGCAAATACCCAGAAGACTACGCCCGTGAAGAGATCCGGAACCAGCTTATTGCTCAACGAAAAACCAGCTATTTGCAACAGTTCAGGCATGATCTTCTCAAAAAAGCGATGGATAAAAAAGAGGCCGTTGTATTTACTCACAAATAATCAACTTTTCGAAGCAAAGAAATTCATACATGTATAAATCAATCCGAACTCTCAGCCTGTTTGCCGCCACTCTGCTGGTGGGGTACTCTGCATTAGCGCAGGACAACGTTATTGACGAAGTCATTTGGGTAGTAGGCGATGAAGCCATCCTAAAATCCCAGGTAGAAGAACAGCGAATAAGCATGACGGCTGCTGGTGAAAAAATCAACGGCGATCCTTATTGCACCATCCCGGAGCAAATAGCATTACAAAAACTTTTCCTTCACCAGGCAAACCTCGACAGTATTGTAGTTCCTGAAACAAGCATACTACAGCAGGTGGATGCAGAGTTAAACTACTACATCTCGCAAATCGGCTCTAAAGAGAAACTGGAAGAATATTTCAACAAGTCATACAACGAAATCCGGGAGGTAAAAAAAGACCAGGTTCGTGACAGAGAAACGATAAAACAGGTTCAGAAGAAGATTGTGGGAACGATCAAGGTAACCCCGTCAGATGTTCGCCGCTACTTTGAAACCGTACCGAAAGACAGCGTACCGTTTATCCCAACCCGGGTAGAGGCGCAAATCGTGGTACTTGAGCCCCGCATTCCCCAAAAGGAGATTGATGCCGTTAAAGACCGTCTGCGTGATTATGCTGACCGCGTAAACAAAGGCGAATCAGAATTCTCGACTTTAGCCGTACTTTACTCTGAAGATGCAGAATCAGCCAAACACGGAGGAGAACTGGGCTTTATGGGAAAAGGCCAATTGGTTCCCGAATTTGCCAACGTCGCTTTTAACCTTCAGGATCCGAAAAAAGTTTCCAAAGTAGTGGAAACGGAATATGGATTTCACATCATCCAACTGATTGAAAAACGTGGTGACCGCGTCAACTGCCGCCACATTCTATTAAAACCAAAAGTGGAAGAGAGTGCAATCAAGGAAGCGTTACTACGTCTGGACTCCATCTCCAACGATTTGAAGAATAAAAAATTCACTTTCGACGAAGCGGCCCAGTTTATTTCAATGGATAAAGACACCCGAAATAACAACGGTCTGATGCTCTTTAATGATCCAAATACCTATAGCAGTACTTC
>JAUZOF010000366.1 GCA_030706585.1 Bacteroidota bacterium | reverse complement strand
TAACCGGGCGCTTTATGCCTATTTTATTGCAATGGCATACCAGGGATTGGGGGATAGGTTGCATGAAAAGCGATGGTTGGCGATATCTTCCATATATGACCTGAAGTACGCTTACAGGAATTATGAGTCACTCTATAAACTGGCATTCCTATTGTTTGAAGAGGGGGATATTAACCGCTCTCACAGATACATATTAAGGTCTTTGGACGATGCCTTGTTGTGTAAATCAAGAGCCAGGACATGGGAAATCACGCAGATCATCCCTATCATTAATCAGGCTTATGAGTCTGCAAATCGGGATCGTCAGCAGCTTTTGGGGATTTTTGCCGGCGTAATTGTTCTCCTGCTATTCATTTTGCTTATTTCGAGAAGTAAAATGAGAAAGCATATGCGACAGCTTGACATAATGCAGAAAGAGCGGGATCTGGCTTGTGAGCAATTAAAGTACCTCAATCAGGAGCTTGTATCCGCTAATGAGATGCTGAAGCAAACTAATAATGATTTGACAGAGGCCAGTTTGATTAAGGAGGAATTTGTAGGGCGTTATATAGAGCAATGTTCTCTGTATATTCAGAAGCTGGACGAATACAGACGGGAACTCCACAAAATCGCGATGACCGGAAAAATGGAGGATCTGATGAGGAACATCCGCTCGGAAAAGTTTATTAATGAAGAACTGGTTACATTTTATACCAATTTCGATCAGACCTTCCTGCAGCTTTTCCCCAATTTTATTGAGGAGTTTAATGCTTTATTGCAGATTGATTATGCCATACATCCCAAACCGGGAGAAGGATTGCCGACTGAGCTCCGTATGATGGCATTGATACGATTAGGAATAACAGACAGTGTAAAGATGTCGCAGTTTTTGCGCTATTCTGTTACCACAATCTATAACTATAGAACCAGGATCAGAAATAAAGCTGCTATTCCAAGGGATACATTTGAAGATGAGGTAATGAAAATCGGAATCAAGAAACCAGAATGGCATAAATTAAATTGATAACCCTTCTCTATATATATATTCGGATGATTTTGCCTAATCTCATCTGATACAGCAGCCCGGTAGACGTGATGTCTGTCGGGCTGTGCTTTCTGAATTGATTTTTCGTCTGAAACAGAATAAAAATATGTTTTACATACATGTTTCTGCAAAACCTATTTTCAATTCCAAAAAATGCAATATATTTGCAACGCTAAAGTTCACCAAAGCCTAATGGGTAGCGGGATGAACGTGAAACTAAGATAACCCTTCTCTATTATAATTTCAGATATGCATATATCAATCATATCTGAATCTGTAGCCCGATAGACGTGAGTCTGTCGGGCTATGTGTTTATATGGATTTGTTGATTTTTCGATAATTTGGCAGCCGGTGTGAATTGCCAAATAAAAAAGGCCTCACAGAAATCTGTAAGACCTTTATACTCAGCAGTCGGGGTGACAAGATTCGAACTTGCGACCACACGCCCCCCAGACGTGTACTCTAACCGGGCTGAGCTACACCCCGTTTTGCGGTTGCAAAGATAATTATTGTTTGTAAAAATGCAAATGGATTCAGTGGTGATTTTTCCACTGAATCCATTCTGCTTATATTCTTAGATACTACGACCACACGCCCCCAGACGTGTACTCTTGCCGGATAATGTACGGATTATAGTCCGAAACACTCGCAATAGAAGTCCAGCGCTTCAAAGATTTCCTCTTTCGTTGCCTGTTGGTTGATACGGATATCGCCCACTTCACCCAGCAATGTGAAGTTGATGATGCCATCTTCGTTCTTCTTGTCGTGCGTCATCAGTTCGTATAGACGATCGTATTGTTTGCAGCTGAAAGCGAACGTACCGTAATTTTTACGGATAAAGGCCACGGTCTGGCTAAGCTTTTCTGCCGGGAAGTTGGTCTGTTTCTTCGAAAGGTAAAGTTCACAAACCAATCCCCAAGCCACGGCATAACCATGCTGTACCGGACGGTTTTCTTCGAAAGAAAGGCTCTCGAAAGCGTGTCCCACAGTGTGGCCGAGGTTAAGGGCTTTACGGATTCCTTTTTCAAACGGGTCTTCGGTTACGATACGTTCTTTGATGGAAACGGATTCTCCGACCAATTGAGTGAGGTAATCGTAGTCGATGTTATCAATATCAAATCTCAGTAGATTTTTCCACTCCTGTTCGCTGCTGATGAGGCCATGTTTTAGCATTTCAGCGTAGCCTGACAGTAAGTTTTGGCGGTCAAGTGTGCGGAAGAAGTTAGAATTGATAATGACGGCATCGGCAGGAGAAAATACGCCGATTTCGTTCTTCAAACCATTAAAGTTGATTCCCGTTTTTCCGCCTACGGCAGCATCTACAGCACCGAGCAAAGTGGTTGGGATATTGATGTATTTGATTCCTCGCTTGAAAGTAGATGCGGCAAAGCCACCCAGATCAGTTACCATGCCACCGCCCAGGTTAATCATCATAGATTTTCGGGATGCATGGTTCTGGCTCAGATAAGTCCATACTCCGGCAATTGCTTCGAGCGTTTTATTTGTGTCATCGGCCTTGATGGTGATGTACTGTGCCTTTTCCAAAACGGGAATTCCGGCTAATAGCGGTTGGCAAAGTTTTTGTGTATTTTCATCCGTTAGAATGAAAAGGTGGTCGTAAGCCATTTCCGCCAGGGTAGCGGTGATATCTTGTTGGATATTTTTGCTGATAATGATTTTCTGACTCATTGTATAATTGTAAGCGGTTTATTCTTCGTTTTCGTCAGCCATATTTTTGATATAATATTTTTGGCTGATATTTCCGGTTACGTTTGCCGATGGACCGGTAATACATCCACCAGCGCACGCCATTACTTCTATAAATTGTGCAGGAGCTTTTCCTTTGGAGTAAGCGCGGAGCAGCCCGATATTCTTTTTATTGACATCGGCAATCTGGAGTGCGTTCAGATCTGGGATAAGATTCATCGACTTAACGGCAGCGATTACCCCACCAGCCTGAGCAAAGCCACGTCCTTCTTTCTGAGCACGTGGTGCAAACTCTTTTTTATGGCAATGGGTGATTTCAATTCCAAACCCGTTGAAAATAGAGTCGATCTCTTCGAAGGTCAATACAAAATCAACCTCTTCGTCCTTTCTTGCCTCGTGGCGTTTCGCAACACATGGGCCTACAAATACGATAATCGCATCGGGATGTTCTTTTTTCACCATACGTGCGGTGTAATACATCGGTGAGTCGGTGTGGGAAACGAATGGCTTCATACCCGGGATGTGTTTTTCCACCAGATTGACATATGACGGACAACAGGAGGTGGTCATGAACGCTTGTCCCTCTTCGAGTTTTTCCTTCAGTTCGGCAGCTTCGTTGCGGGTTGTCTCCATCGCACCATGCGCGACTTCTACTACGTCGGTAAATCCAATTTCTTTCATTGCAGAGAAAACGGTTTCCCAGTCGCTTTCGTATTGTGCCAAAATTGAGGGAGCGACAATTGCAACCACTTTTTGACCCTCTTTTATTCTTGATAAGACGTCAAAAGTCTGCGAGATTTCGAAGATAGAGCCGAATGGACATGCGTTGATGCATTTACCACAGTATATACATTTGGTTTCGTCTATGACTTCGATGCCGTTTTCATCTTTAGAGATTGCTTTTACCGGACACGCCTCTTCACAAGGAATTGGAATGTAAACGATAGAGTGGTACGGACAGGCATCTTTGCAAATACCGCAACTAACACATTTATCGTGGTTAATGGCGGCCTGGCCGTTGCGGTGGAATTCAATAGCATCTTTGGGGCAGTTCATGTAGCAGGGACGTGCCACGCAGCCTTTACACAGATTGGTCACTTCATAGTTTACCTGGACGCATGCTGTGCAGGCTTCGTCAATCACGCAAAGAAGATTTTCCTTGGGTTGTCTATTGGCATCAAGTGCCTTTCCTGCATAATAGGAGAGAGGTGCAAGTTCATCCTTTTCGTCCGATACGTCAAAACCCAGCAGTGGGAATGATTTATATTTCCATACGGCTCGCTCTTTATGGACGCAACAACGTCCTCTGACTTTAGAGTTTTTGGGAGTGAGTTCGATGGGGAGCCGGTCGATATCGGAAACCAGTTTGTCTTCTTTCCAGAGTTTTACCAATCTTTCCAGTAAAACCCGTCTGACGATTAAAGCATTGTTTACAAAAGCCATAATGAATAGTTGCTTTGTGAATTCTTAATCTGAATATTTTATAGTGGAAAATAGCATGCAGGTGCCTGATGTAGCGTAACGATATAATGGAAATGCGAAAAAACGAAAGTACTGTTTTTATGTCTGAATGACTGGAAAGCAGGTTGGTTTCCTGGATGTTCTGTTGAGCGGCTGAATCGCATTTCGATATTTGAAGTTGAACAAATTATATGCCGGTTAAAACCGCTGCAAAGATAATTAAATTAAACCGATTACGTTCATATTCGGTTTTGATTGAAAGGATTAAGGACTGAAAGAGTGAACTTGTTTGTTTGACAAACGTAACCTGAAGGTTTTCGTAGTGTTAATAAATGATAATATTAGAAGCTTTTCAAAGTGCGAAGTTGTATCGTTAAACTTTGTGTGCTATATTTGAAGCAACAAATAACTATGAATGAAATATTTCATAGTTAAGGTTTAGGTTAAATCGTTGAGGGGCGCTGTGAAGCGGCCCTCAATTTTCTTTACACTCTTTGTTAAAGGGCCTTTGGATGAGATGCTGAATGTCAATGGGATTGAAGCTTTCCATGGGTGAATTTTTCTTATCGTATTCTGTCTTCTGCCTGTCTCAGCATATTGTGGGATTTTTTTTGAGCGTCTTAGTCGAATGTGTGTGACGTCC
>JAUZOF010000365.1 GCA_030706585.1 Bacteroidota bacterium | reverse complement strand
ATGAAAGCGCAGAATGTGCTCAATCCCGATACAGATAAACGGAAATGGATTTTGCTTCCGGCGATTGCACGTATGCGCTATTCCAACCTGTTAGGTGCACAAAGTGAACTGGTAAAACTATCCGAGAGTTCAAAATTCAACCGTTTGGTAGAAGGATCCGGCTCTAAAGGTGTAATTGCATTCGGTATTGCCTTCAATTATGTGATGGAAGTGAAACAGACTCAGAATCTGGACATTCCTGTGCTGAAAGTTTCGCAATACCCTTTGCCTGAAAAGCAAATCAAAGAATTTATTGATAAATACGATGAAATACTCATTGCTGAAGAGGGATATCCTGTATATGAGGAGTTCCTGAGAGGATTCAGCGATAACAAAAAGCTGAGAGGTCGTCTGGATGGCACGTTGCCACGAATGGGCGAACTTTCACCCGATGCCATGGCGAAAGCTCTTGGCGTGCCGGGAATTCAACCTAAAGCAGTTCCTTCTGTGGTGGTAAGCCGTCCACCGGAATTGTGCAAAGGCTGTAGCCACCGTGACTTGTTTGATGAGTTGAATTCGGTATTGAACGGATATGAGCAGAAACACGTATTTGGAGATATCGGCTGTTACACGCTGGGGGCATTGAAGCCTTATGAAGCAATCAACACCTGCGTTGATATGGGTGCATCAGTTACTATGGCCAAAGGTGCTGCTGATGCCGGATTGCATCCTGCTTTAGCTGTCATTGGCGACTCCACATTTACCCACTCGGGGATAACCGGTCTGCTGGATTGTGTGAATGACAAATCGGCGGTAACCATTATCATTTCCGACAACTCAACCACTGCAATGACCGGAGGTCAGGATTCTGCCGGCACCAACAAGCTATTTGATATATGCAAAGGTATTGGGGTGGACGAAAAGCATATCCGGACCTTAATCCCGCTAAAAAGCAACCTGGAAGAAAATATCGCAGTGCTGAAAGAAGAATTTGAATATCAGGGTGTATCTGTTATTCTGGCTACACGGGAATGTGTGCAGGTAGCAGCCCGTAATAAAAAGGCTAAAAAATAAGACAATGATTAAGAATATCATCATAGCAGGTGTAGGAGGACAAGGTATCCTCACCATTGCATCCATTATTGATTTGGCAGCCATGCACAATGGCTTGTATGTAAAACAGGCTGAGGTTCACGGTATGAGCCAGCGCGGCGGTGAGGTGCAATCGCATTTACGTATCTCGAATCAGGAAATCTATTCAGACCTTATTCCTATGGGGAAAGCCGATTTGATTCTTTCCGTTGAACCGATGGAAGCGTTGCGCTACCTCCCCTATTTATCTGAAACCGGAACAATTGTAACGGCAACCGAAGCATTTAAGAATATCTCCAACTATCCCGATGAGGCCGAACTGGTTAAAAGCATTGAGCAAAGTGCCAAAACGCTGTTTGTGAACGCTCACAATCTGGCTGTGGAAGTGGGTAATCCCAAATCATACAACATTGTAATGCTTGGAGCCGCTGCGCCATTCATCGGGATTGATGCTCAACAAATAGAATGGGCTATCGGCCAACTATTCGGCGCTAAAGGAGAAGAAGTGGTAACATTGAACGTGGCTGCTTTCCATAAAGGGCTGGCATTAGCAAAAGAATTTATAAAGTAACCTTCAATATCGGGAAGAAAAAGGCCGGTATGCCATGAAAAAGACAATGTACTGACCTGTATAATCTCCCTTGCATAAATATCAACCTATGTACTGGAATGAATCAATCGAGTGCGCCGACCGCCAGACGCTCGTCAAAATTCAAAATGAGCGGTTTCTAAAAATGATCGAACGGATTCAGAATGTTCCGTTTTACCGTAATAAATTTAAAGAACTGGGCATCAATCCGGCCGATATTAAAAGCATCGACCAGTTGAAAGACCTGCCTTTTACCAATAAATATGACCTGCGCGACAATTATCCGTTCGGGTTGTTTGCCGTACCGCAAAGCGAAGTAGTCAGAGTACACGCATCAAGTGGTACGACAGGTCGCCCTACAGTGGTGGGCTACACGCAGAATGACATCGATATGTGGCGTGAAGTGGTGGCTCGCTCATTGACCATGGCAGGCGTTTCTAAGAAAGATCTGATTCAGATTGCATACGGTTACGGTCTGTTTACCGGCGGATTAGGCATTCATTACGGAGCCGAAACTGTAGGCGCTTCGGTTATTCCTATTTCAGGAGGGAATACAATGAAACAGTTGCAGTTGATGGAAGACTTCGGTTCTACTGTTATTGCCTGTACCCCATCTTATGCAGCCTTTTTGGGCGAGAGTATTCAAAAATCAGGCATTGATAAAGACAAAATAAAACTGAAAACAGGTGTCTTTGGAGCAGAACCCTGGTCTGAGGAATTGCGTGATGTCATTCAGAAATCGTTAGGCATAAAAGCATTCAACATCTACGGACTGAGTGAAGTGATCGGCCCGGGTGTTTCTATGGAATGTGAATGTCAGTGTGGAAGCCACATTCACGAGGATCATTTTATACCCGAAATCATTAATCCTGAAACCGGAGAAGTATTGCCTTACGGAGAAATTGGCGAACTTGTATTTACCACCATCACCAAAGAGGCGATGCCTTTATTGCGCTACCGTACCCGCGACCTGACCCGACTCTTCATCGATAAATGTGAATGTGGCCGTACTCTTGTTCGCATGGATCGCATCATGGGCCGAACCGACGATATGCTGATTATCCGTGGTGTAAATGTATTCCCGACTCAGGTGGAATCGGTATTGCTGGAGATGGAAGAAACTTCACCCAACTACCAGTTGTTGGTTAAACGCGAAAACAACCTCGACACACTGGAGATTAAAGTAGAAGTAAACGAGCAGTTCTGGACCGACGAAATCAAAGTCATTGAAAGCCTGAAAAAGAAGATTCATCACAACATCTCAAGCCTGTTAGGCCTTAGCGCAACCATCAAACTGGTGGAACCACACAGCATTGAGCGTTCGGAAGGAAAAGCCAAACGGGTGATTGACAACCGGAATCTCTAAGTCAAATATTAGTCAGCAATGAAGTCGAAGGCATAGGAACATTTAATTGTAGATTGTTTTTAGTTTATGTAAATGCAACCTCTTGTCTTTGACTCAAGTTTAAACCATATAATCTGATAAGGTATGAAAATTCAACAACTCTCGGTTTTTCTGGAAGACAGAAAAGGTCGTTTGACTGAACTGACAAAAATATTGGCAGCCAACGATATAAATATTACAGCATTGAGCATTGCTGATGCTACGGATTATGGAATACTACGACTAATTGTAGGACGTCCCGAACTGGCTTATAAAGTCCTGAAGGAACAGGGTTTTTCGGTAAATATCACCGAAGTGGCCTGTCTGATTGTACCTAACGAACCGGGCGGATTACATAAGGCTTTGAGTATTCTGTCGGACAATAATATCGATATTGATTACATGTACGCCTTTGCAACCAATGGTAAAGCCCAGGTAGTCATCCGTTCGGCATCGACAGATGAGCTGATTCAGGTATTGCAGGAACATAAGGTAGAATTGCTGAAAGCAAGCCAAATCTACCAGGTATAAAGTAAATTCCCGGACAGAGCTATGTCAATGCTGAATAAGCTTAAAAACTATTTCAAAAACGACCGGTTTGCTGCTTACAACGGCATCGAACTGGTCGATTGCCGACCCGGATACGCTAAAGTGCAGGTAAGGATTCGTCCGCATCATCTGAATGCCGCTAATGTTGTGCATGGCGGCATGATTTTTACCCTGGCCGATTTTGCCTGTGGAGCTGCTGCCAATGCGCACGGATTGGTATCCCTGTCCGTCAGTTCTACGATTTCAAATCTGGCTAAAGGCACGGTAGGAACACTGACTGCCGAGGCGGTTGAGATCTCCCGGAGCAACAAGCTTTGTACGTATGACGTCAATGTTTATGACGATTTCGAAACATTGATCGCCAACTTTAAGGGAACCTGCTACATCACCAAAGCTGAGATCAATTTTGATGCTCCGATAAAGGAGAAATCATCTCAGCCTGCTAGAGCTGAAATAACATAAGAACGAGACTAAAATAATATTACAGATAAATGACACGATTTGCCAAAGGTGTCGCGAATCTGCGCTCTTCACAGATACGCGACCTGATGAGCCTGGCTACCAGACCAGGCATTATTTCATTTGCCGGAGGAATGCCGGGAAATGATCTTTTCCCTTTACAGGAACTGGATACCATTTACAATAATCTGACAGAAAAAGAAAAACAGGTAGCCATGCAGTATGGTCCCACTTGTGGATTACCGTCTCTGCTGGAATCACTTGCCGCTTTTCTGGAAAAGAAAGGATTGAAGGTCGGAGATAACCGTCTGATGATTACTACCGGTTCGCTTCAGGCTATTAATATCCTTGCACATGCATTTGTGGATGAAGGAGATGACATCATTGTAGAAAACCCGAGCTTTATCGGAGCAATCTCTGCATTCAAATCTTATCAGGCCAACATCATTAGCGTGCCCCTGAAGAGCGATGGAATCGACATCGAAGCCTTGCGCCAACAGCTGGATTCAATGCCTCGTAAGCCTAAATTCCTCTACATTACGCCAAGCTTCCATAATCCTGCGGGCATTGTTTACTCTAAGGAAAATCGTAAAGCTTTGATCAACATTCTGGAAGAAGAGATGCGGAAGAAGGTTAGCGCGGACTGGGTTAAGATCTTTGACCAGAACGAGATACCCTATTCTTTAGTCAATGATATGCAGCAAATCTGTGACGATCCGCATATTGCACACCGTGAGATGCTGGTGGAGATCGATCAGCCAGGTATGGGAAAGCTGAAGATTGTGGGT
>JAUZOF010000364.1 GCA_030706585.1 Bacteroidota bacterium | reverse complement strand
CAAAATACGGCAACTATTCCGGTACATTAATTATGAGAAATGCATTAGGCATTGAAAGTACCCCTTATCCTTTTAATTTCAAGATTGACGTTTCGGCTGATCAGCTAATTACGAAATTTGGTAATATAATTCTGATCAACAATACCGAGAATGATTTTATATCTTATCAATGGTTTAAAAACGGAAATTCCATTGTTGGAGCAACAGAGCAGTATTATTATGACCCAAACGAACTTGATGGCATTTATTCTTTACAAGTAACAACAAAAGACGGATCAATATTCAATACATGCCCTAAAACAATAAATAAAGCTGCCTCATCTCAACCAGTAGCGAAAGTATACCCCAATCCTCTAAATGCCAATCAGTCTTGCTCTATTGTTTTTGAAGGAATGGATCAAAAAGATATTGAGAATACCGACATTACAATTTTCAACAGCGAAGGAAAAGCGATTTACACGCAAAGTAAAGTTGAGAAAATAAATACTCTGAATTTATCACTACCCAGTGGTACTTATATCGGACAAGCCAAATCAGAAAAAGGATTTAACCAAACCTTTAAGCTCATCGTTACAAAATGAGCTTCATTGAAATGATAAAACCTGTAATAACTGATAAGATGAAAAAGATACTTATAACTATATTTCTCTTAATTCCATGCATAGCATTACGCTCGCAAGATGCTAAAGATTATTTTTCAATTCTTGGAGGTGGAGGCGTCCATAATCTAAAGTATAGCTTTCAGGAGAGTTCCAATCATTTTCAAGGAAGTGCGGGTTATCTGCTTAACGTGAACTATTCACACTTTCTAAATTCTAATTGGGGGATATCAACAGGAATTGGAGCCAGCACCTATTCCGGACATTCAATTCTGAATTTTACTTTCAGGAACATGGAGACAGACTTTGAAAACGATTCGTATGAATTTCGGGCAAAATTTCAAAACTGGGAAGAAAAGCAATATGGTCTTTTTTGGGAAATCCCATTAACTCTTCAATTCCGACAAAGATTGAGTAATAAAGATCATTTATTATTAGGACTCGGAGGTAAGATTTCTTCTCCATTCAAAACTACCTATAAAGTCACAGGTGGAGAAATTACAACCACCGGATATTATAGCCAATGGAATGTGGAGTTTAGTAATCTGCCACAATACGGGTTTACCACAATATCCAATCGTCCAAAAGGAGATTTAACAATGAAAACATCCTATGCGCTGACAGCTGACTTAGGAACTCTTCATCAATTAAATAATCACATCGGTATATATCTGGGAGGTTATTTTAATTATGGATTAAATAATATACTTCTGAAAGAAAACAAATTAATATACGAATCCAAGGGCAATTATAATGGAGTTTTGAGTTCGTCTCAAGTCAGCGACGTCAAACAATTTGCATATGGGGTCAAAGTTGGGGTATATTTCGCTTTAGGGAAGAAAAAGAAAAATTCAGACCAAATACTTAGCGAGCAGCCTCCGAGGAAAGTAAAAAATATTTCTGATCAAAATAACAAACTAACTCAGGCTTCAAATCAGTCTATTGATTCAATAGAAAATGAGTCCTCTACTGAAAATAATAAACCACTGAAAACAAAAGGCAAAAATGACCGCAATAAGGACAATACGCCATCTCTGATTCAGGAAAAAATAAAGATAGTAAGTGATCAGCAATCAAACTCAGGAACTGACTCAATACAATTGAAAAGGTATTCTGTTGTTATAGGCAGTTTCATCTATAAGACAAATGCATTGAAACTAAAATCCAAAATGGAAAATGAAGGGTATAAAATAGTTCTGGCATTAAATGAACAGCAAATGTTCAGAGTTATTATAGCAACTTTTGATAAAGTAGAAGATGCTGTCAAAGAATGTCGACGTATCAGAAACAAATATACTCCACAATTTTATGATATCTGGATTCTGAAGAAGATAAACAATTAAAAAAACTTTTATTACACCAGATCTTTTTCAGCGTTCAACCAGAAAGTAACAAAATCGGGCTTATAAAGACAACAAAGGACAGAGATAAGCACTGGCCTTTGTTGTCTTTACTTTTTATTGGACCACCAAATCCATCCATACCGGCAAGTGGTCGCTGAATCCGCCCTGATAGCGGAATCCCAGAAAGGTACGCAAAGGACGTTCTCCTCCGTTGGTTTTATCTTCTTCCAAAAGAAATGGGGCACGGAATATTTGCGCTTTGCTTTCTTTCACCGAAATACGGGAAGATTGCAGGAGAGCTCGATTGACGATTATCTGGTCCAAAACACCCCAATCCGATTGAAATTTATGGCTACCATGCTCCCGGTCATCAAGCATCGGATACATCAGATTGGCATAAGTGGAAGAGACGTCTGTTGGCGTTTTGGCACCTAAAGTATTGAAGAGGCTTTCATTATCAGGATAATCATTGAAATCCCCCATAATAACGACAGAAGGATGTATTCGGACTGAAATGACAGAATCTGCTTTTTCCCGTAACACTTTTGCTGCCGCGATTCGGTGACCGTTGGATTGATCTTCTCCGCCCAATCGGGATGGAAAATGGCAAACAAAAATATCGAGGGTATCGTGATTAATGACCTGACCGGTCACGTGCAGGATGTCGCGAGTGGGATACCGAAGAGGGACATGATAGACATTATACCCAAGCAAACGGAACTGGTCGCGCTGAAAGAGTAAAGCGACATCAATCCCGCGGACATCAGCGGAATGCGTCATGACGTATCGGTAGGATAGGTTCTTCAACGGTGAATGTTGTGTCAGGTCAATCAGCACCGAATCGTTTTCCACTTCGCACAGACCGACCAACGCTGGAATTTGCCATTCGCCAACCGCAGTGATTACTTTGGCGATATTATTCAATTTATTGCGATAGCGGGTATGGCTCCAGTGATATTTTCCTTCCGGAAGAAAGTCCCGGTCATTTTTCAATGAGTCATGTCGGCAGTCAAACAGATTCTCCGAATTGTAAAACATAACCCGCAGATTCTCCTGCGCATAAACGCCTGTCAGCAAAAGCCAGGCATATAGCAAAACGATTTTTCTCATGGTTATCTCATTTACCTGAAACAAAAACGCGCTACCTATCACTTCTGTATCAGAGAGTAACCGGTAACGCGTTTTGTTTTTCTGTTTCTATGAATATTATTTCACTCGTTCGTATGCACCCAGGTCGGGTTTACTGTCAGCAAACCGGGAATGTCCAAGCATGTCAACCGGACAAACCAAGGCTGAACCATAATCACCCGCATCAATAGCTACTGAAGCCGAATCCAAGCTCAAATCAAACTTGTAGTTTTTACCTTCACTAATAAACTTAGGGTCTTTATTCCAAATGGTAGAGACAAAATCGGCATCATCAGTTCCGTCTGATTTAATCAAACAGTTTCCGAAATGATATTTGAAATCAGTATTTACAGCGTAGCCTTTGGGTTTATTGTCAAAATTAATATCTGTACTTCTGACTCCCCAGAGAATACAATTCAGAAAATCGGCTTTTACCAGTGGGCAAAAACTCCATGCACCATCTGATGTCAATTTATAGTTCTGTAAATGCAAGGCATAAGGCGATGAGCTAAAAGCTCCATTATCATACAGGAAATGATTTTCAAGTGTGCAATGAACGAATGAATAATCGCCACCATTCAACGCCACAACATCGGTTCCACCGTTGGAGAACTCACATCCGTAAGCCGTCACTTTACAATTCATTGCCGAAAATACCGTACCCATCACATTCGTGAGTTTACAGTTTATCAATCTGATTTTCTCATTATCGGTATTTGCCGAATCCAGTCGCAGGGCATACATTCCGTTACGAATCTGGGTGTGTTCCATCTCATTGCCATAACTATTTCTACTGATAGATACACCACCCCACAAACCGGAGTAAAGGTCATAAGGCAAGTCGCTCAGCATCCTATCCATACGGTCCCCGCGTAATACAACAGGTTGCAGCGCTGTTCCTTTGGAAGATATTTGACCATCAATACGAACGAATGCTTTATCGTGGAAAAAGAGTTTTACGCCCGGAGCCAGATTTAGTTTGGCATTTTCAGTTACAATCAGGCTATCGTAAATCAGGAATGGACGATTTGCGTTTAATGTAGTATCTGATTTCAACGTTTTTCCCCGCAAGATTATCACATCCTGCCCGTAAGCTTCCATGCGCACCTTCTGTGTATTCCCATTTAATCGAAACATCAAAGAGTCCGATATCAGAACTGGATTGTTGGTATCATGCGGATTGACTTTCACCTCGACAAAGACAAAAAGGCTGTCTTTTGCCCCGATTTCGATATTGGAAAAAGAGGTTCCTTTCTGTCCGTCAACCACTACAGAAAAACCATTGGCATCACCTCCGGCCAGATTGATGGATTCAATCTTGAGCGGCTTTTTGCCCCGGTTGAAAATCTTCAGTTGACGAGTAGAAGAGCCAATAGCGGTAAATACCGTGTCAAATCGAACAGTATCAGCCGAGAAGGTCAGCTTATCTGCCGGATTTGTGGAAAAATCAAGCTCGCTGCTGCACGAAAAGGTAAACGTCAGGGCAATGATTCCCAGTAATGTGAATACTATTTTGGAGAATAACTTCATTATCTTATTTATTAGCGTTGCATCAAATACAACAAATTAAAATAGTACAACGCCTATTTCAGAGGAATATTTTTCAATATAGCTAAAAGGTGCTTCCAGAAGGAATCGACCGAAGGGATATGAATACGCTCATCCGGTGAGTGAACACCACGAAGGGTAGGTCCGAAAGAGACCATATCCAGCCCAGGGTATTTCTTGAGAAAAAGGCCACATTCCAGACCGGCATGTATAGCCTTTATCTT
>JAUZOF010000363.1 GCA_030706585.1 Bacteroidota bacterium | reverse complement strand
TTCCCACCCAAAACTTCGCACCATGATCCATCAGCATGCAATTGATCTGGTTTCCGGGAAGTGAAGTCGTATCTCCTGGCCGACTGAGATAATTGCGCCATTGGTGTTTCTGTTCGTCAAAACAAAATACCCCTTTGCCCCAGGTCCCAAACCAGATTCTCCCCCGTGCATCCTGCTCGATATCAATGGTAGTCGCACCGAGGTCCTTCACCCGGGTGAAATTGTCCTCCGCACGGTTATAGAGATTCAGGCCGGACATACTCGCTACCCACATGCGTTGGGTGCGATCTTTGAATATGGCATAAATACTGCTACCGTCAAGTGATTTCGGATTGTTGTACTCATCTCTGTATTGCGCAAACTGACCGGTACGGGTGTCAAAAACATTCAATCCGCCGGAGTAGGTGCCAATCCAGAGCTTATCATCATCCCAGCAGAGCGCATGAACATTGTAATAGGAAATGCTATTGCTGCCGGGCTTCGGCATATAAGCCGTAAAATGACCGGTCTGCTTGTCGAGCCGGTTAAGTCCTCCATCATCCGATGCAATCCAGATGTTTCCGGCTTTATCTTCGGTAAATCCCCCAATGACATTGCCATTAACCGAATTGACAAAACCGGAATGGGTGTAACGCTCGAATATTCCGCTCGTGGGGGAAACATAATTGACACCGCCGTAGTAAGTACCCACCCAGAGACCTCCTTCCCGGTCTTTATAGATTGGATAAATGAATTTATCGGAAAGCGAAGTGGGGTCAGTCTCTTTGGCGGTAAACAACCGGTGACTCAACGTGCGCGTATTGAAAAGGCTCAATCCGTCATCCGAACCGACCAACAGCTCCCCCGGACTGTATTCACACATTTCATGAACGTGTAATATCCCGGCCTGTGATTTCGGTGAAAGATAGCTGACGGCCTTGTGCAGTTTACGATCCAGTTTGTAAATGCCCCCGTCCCAGGTACCCAGCCAGAGGTTTCTGTATGAATCTTCATAGATCCGGTAGATCGAGGAGTACGAATCATCGCCCTCAACGGCAAACGGGAAAATATCAAACCGGTTTGTTTTAGCATTAAACAACATCAGCGAAGTATTCGTTCCTTTTTGTCCGGCCCAGATGCGGTTGGAGCGGTCTGCAAAAATGCAGTTAATCAGGTCTGATTTCATTCGCCCGGAGTTGTGCGAAGTCCAAAGGTATTGCTGTAGTTTTCCGGTAGAGAGATGGTAACTAAAGATTCCCTGTCCGTAAGTCGCTACCCAGAGATTTCCTGATTTATCCAAAACCATACTATTGATTGTCGAGGAAATGATAACCCCACCGGACGTCTTTACATTTAAACGGGTAAACTTCTCGGTTGCCGGATCGTAAGTATAAATTCCTTCATCCGTTCCGATATAGATGATTCCTTTTTCGTCTTCGAGCAATGCACTGATATAATTGCTTCCTAAAGAACTGCCATTCATTTGTTTACTGCTGAATTCTTTGAAGGAGCATCCGTCAAACCGATTCAGTCCGTCTTCCGTCCCAATCCACATAAAACCCTGACGATCCTGCAGGATGCTTCTGACCGAATTATAGGAAAGGCCATCTTCTGCCCGGTAATGACGAAATCGGAACTCTCCGGCCGTTATCCATTCTGTACAAAAGGAGATGAGAGTGATTAGCAGGAACAGGGTTTTGTTTCTCATGGAATTCAATATCTGGTTAGGCAACAGGTACATTCAATTAGCAAAATACAATATTAATACTTTTATTTAGAAATGACCGGTAGAATCTTCCAGATTCGCAATAGGAAAGTCTAGAAAACAGCAACATTGCACTGTTATCCAATAGGTTGCGTTTAAATTCAAGAAATTCGACATTGGACTATTCTGCTATATAAATAGACGATTATTCAATCCTCAATGACGGGTAATCTATTAATTCGCAATCAAAAACCAGAGGTCTATTTATTTTTCAACACACTATGAGCAAAACACACATTTTCGTATTAGCCTTTTGTCTTCTATCCAGTCTGGCCAAGGCACAAATGTTCTTCGGAGAACAAAAAAGCAAACAGGACTCCGCTTTTCTGAGTCTGGCCGCAACACCTCCCATGGGATGGAATAGCTGGAATAAATTCGGATGCAATGTCAACGAAACCTTATTGAAAGAAACCGCCGATGCGATGATCTCCTCTGGCATGAAAGAGGCCGGATACCAATATATCGTCATTGACGACTGCTGGCAGGTGGGCCGCGATGAAAAAGGAAATATCATTGCCGACCCTAAAAATTTCCCGAATGGAATAAAAAGTCTGGCCGACTATATCCACAGCAAAGGGTTAAAACTGGGGATTTACTCGTGTGCTGGTTCGCTTACCTGTCAAGGGAAACCAGGCAGCCGGGGATACCAGTTTCAGGATGCCCGCCAGTATGCGGAATGGGGCGTTGACTATCTCAAATACGACTGGTGTTCCAATGAAGGACAGAATGCCGAAGCGGCTTATCGTACGATGAGCGATGCGTTGAAGGCCTGCGGCAGACCGATTGTGTTTAGTATTTGTGAGTGGGGTGAAAGCCAGCCGTGGAAATGGGCCAAAGGTGTAGGGCACCTGTGGCGCACTACGGCCGATATCCGCGACTGCTACCGCTGCAAATTCGACTGGGGTGGCGTGGGCGTACTCGATATCATCGATGTATTGGCCGATCTCTACCCTTATGCAGGTCCCGGCCACTGGAACGATGCTGAAATGCTGGAAATCGGTAACGGAGGCATGACACATGATGAATATGTTACCCACTTCTCGATGTGGGCCATGTTGGCGGCGCCATTGATGTCAGGAAATGATATCCGTTCGATGGATAAAGACACTCGGGAAATACTAACCAACAAAGAGGTCATCGCGGTAGATCAGGATAGTATGGGCGAACAGGCCCGCCGTTTTATGGATATGGGTGAACAGGAAATCTGGGCAAAGCCGCTGGCTAACGGCGAATTGGCCGTCTGCTTCCTCAACCGCACCGATAACGTCTGGAACCTCAATTACGACTGGAAAAAACAAACCATCTATTACGCCACACAGGTCAATATTCACAAAAAAGAATACACCGTCCGCGACTTGTGGAAACACAAAGAGATCGGGACAACCGCGTCATTCACCAAAGCGGCTATTCCGGCGCATGGGGTGTTGATGGTTCGGCTTTCTCCTAAAAAGGAGTTAAGCGCTATTGGATCAGCCACCCCTAAATAACTAAAGGGGACTTATAGAGAGTGCAGTACATTTTCAAAATCGGATTAATCACAGTCCTTTTATCGCAGAATATTTTCAAATATCAACTGCAGCAAAAGTCCCCTTCAGGGGATTTAGGGGCGGGGACAAAGAAGTCAGTTGACAAATAATCAATATTCATATGACATACAACACCAAACTTCAAGTATTTCTCTTATGCCTGTTTATCGGTATTTCAGCTACAGTATCGGCAGAGACATTATCCATCAAATCACCGGATAGGAAACTTCGGGTAGCGATCAACATCGGTAACCAGTTGACCTACTCAGTGCAGGATGGTGGGCAAATAATGCTGGCTCCTTCAGCTATCGGAATGACATTGGAAAACGGAGCTGCATTAGGCACAAATCCTCACAAGGCAAGTGTAGCCACTCGCTCAGCAAAAGAGACCATTCATGCCACGAACTACCGTTTCGCTTCCTTCACCACCCAATACAATGAACTAAAAATCACCTTCAAAGGAAATTACGGTGTGATATTCCGTGCCTATAACGAAGGTGTGGCCTATCGGTTTTTCACTACATTCAACGGAAACATCAGCATAAAAGATGAGCTGACTGAATTCAACTTTGACAAAGATTACACCAGCTACATGCCACATTCGACCGGCAAAAAGGATCCGTTTGCGATGGCTTTCCAAAGCACCTATGAAGTAAAACCGCTTACTCAGGCCAATCAGTCTGTTCCGGCATTCCTGCCACTGACTATTGATTACAACAACGGCAAAAAGCTGACCATCACTGAATCTGACCTTGAAGACTATCCGGGTATGTTTATCCAATCGGAAGGTAAAACGGGATTCAGAGGGCTTTTTGCTCCGCTACCAGCAAAAGTAGCTCAGAATGCCTGGCGCAAACAGGAATATATCACCGAAAGAGGCAACCTCATTGCCCAAACCCAAGGAACCCGTGAATTCCCCTGGAGAGTATTGATCATCACCGAAAAAGATACCGATATGCCGGTCAACAATCTCGTGTATGCGCTGGCTTCTCCCTCCCGCATCAAAGATTTCACCTGGGTAAAAGGCGGCAAATCAGCCTGGGAGTGGTGGAACGACTGGGGCATCTCAGGCGTAAACTTCAAAGCAGGGATCAATACCGAAACCTACAAACACTATATCGACTTTGCATCGCAAAACGGGCTAGAATATGTAATTCTGGACGAAGGCTGGTACAAACCTTCCAGCGGCGATATGCTGACCGTAATTCCGGAAATCAACCTGCCGGAACTGGTTTCTTATGCGAAAAGCAAAAATGTCGGCATTATACTCTGGACGGTTTTCAACGTGTTGGATGCCCAGCTGGAAGCTGCTTGCAAGCATTACTCCGAGATGGGAATTAAAGGTTTCAAGGTAGATTTTCTCGACCGTGACGACCAGAAAGCGGTGCAAATGACCTACCGCATTGCCGAGATGGCCGCCAAATACAAGCTCACACTCGACCTGCACGGCTTCTATAAACCGACCGGGCTGAACCGCACTTACCCGAATATCATCAACTTCGAGAGCGTATTCGGCATGGAGGAGATGAAGTGGAGCACACCGGAGGTAGATATGCCGGCATACGACGTAACGTT
>JAUZOF010000362.1 GCA_030706585.1 Bacteroidota bacterium | reverse complement strand
TAAAACAACATCTGATTTGCGAAAAAGCCAGGTAGGTTATATGAATCTATTGATTTAAGGGGACACCACATGTAAGATATTTATGTTTAAAGTAGGCTTTACTCTTAGGGGTATCCGGAACATATTATATCTTCCTCCGTTGTTGTTTCTCCCCATATTATCTATTATAATATAGATATAACATAGATAAAGCTTATATATAGCATAGATATAGTATATCTTAAAAGATATGCTATATCTATGCTATACCTAAATTATAACAATACTTTTATACTATTAAAATAGAGAAGATGCAGGCCGGATGAATAGAATATGAGGACTTGCAATCTGCCATGAAAAAGATCAAAAGAAAATAAACAAATGCAGGATGCCATAAAACCTGGTGTTTTTATAGCATCCTGCATTTGAGGGGATCTTATATTTAGAAGACTTGTAGCGCAAGCCCGACCCGAAGATAGGAAGGGCACGCCCAAAGGGTAATTATTCTTTGACCGGCTTTAGGAAAGACCAAACTTCACCAGGCATTGCTTCGGGCAAGCCTTCCTGATATTTGGCCATGCGGCGGTTCCACTCATCCACACGGGGATTATTTTCTGTAGTCTTAGGATTCAGTTCATCCAAACTCCTTCCCTTAGGAATACTAATCACAAGCATAAGTTGGCGGCCATTGCGAAATACAAGCAATTGCTGAAAGTCGGCATTACAAAATCCATTCGACACTTCGGGCCATTCCTTGTATTGTGTCGCATGATATTGCATATACTCTTTTTGAAGTAATGTATCTTTTACCAGATTAGCGGTCAAAAGGATGTTTTCCCACTCCTTAGCCACTTTCTTGTAGTTGCAGTGAGTACGATCAAATACATAAAACGGAGTTTTGTAATATTTCACTGCCGCCCGAGGATACAACGTCTTTATCCGGATATATACGTTTTGTTTCGAGAAGCGGGCATAAAGCACCAGGTGATTTTTCCACTTATATATAGATGTAGCCGGGAGATGTTGTTCTTTGCAGAAAGATCTCAACTGAGAATCCGAAACCTCTCCCCCTACTTTTCCAACAATCTCAACTACTGACGGCAATTCCAGCGTGCCTTTCTTTGCAGCCTCAACGGAAAAGCCGATACCAAGCAGAAAAAAAACAAAGGTCAGAATCAATGTGTGTTTCATGGTTATGTAAAGATTAGGTTATCAGGCCGACTGCTATTCATTTAATTTTGCCAAACGGTTGGCTTCATCTGAATTGGTTATTTGCTCTACGGTAAATTCTATTCGGCTTCTATATGGATGAAGGCGTTGCGTACATGATTCAATAAGACACCCCGAACAATGGTGAGGCTTACAGGGGTCTGAATGGATAGCCAGTTGCACCCGGTCAAGAAATTCAAGTCCGAAAGCATCCACCAGCTCATCGCAGGCAATGTGACTCTCTCTTATATTATAATACCAGGGCAAAGTAAGGTCACAATTAATATGATATGCTCCGCCATATTTTGTTACTTTCAGATTATGCACGTCAATCCAGTTTTCTTTACGGTTTTTGGACAAGGTCTCCGAAACCACATTCAACATCTGTGAATCGGCTGCATCCAACAGGTTTGCAATTGTCTCGCGAAGGACCTTAACGCCGGTCACCAAAATAATCCCGCCAAATAATAACGCCAAAGCCCCATCAATCCAAAGCAGTTTGGTTACATTCAGTATAATCAACCCAATCACAAGCCCAATGGATGAAATTGTATCCGATTGTAAATGCTTCCCTCCCGCCACAAGAGCGATTGAATCATGCTTGCGGCCCACATGAATACTATACCAACCTAACAGATAATTAATCAATCCGGCAGCAGCAACGATAATAATACCAATATCCAGCTTCTTTGGCATTTCGGGGGCAATCAGACGCCCCACTCCTTCATAGATAATTATTCCACCGGCCATCGCAATCAGGAAACCTTCAAGTGATGCCGACAACGTTTCCGCCTTACCATGACCGAAAGGATGATCTTTATCCCTTGGCTTACTGGCAAAGTTAAGGCTGTACAAACTGATCATTTCGGCCACAACATTCACAATACTCTCCATGGCATCGGTGAAAACCCCTACCGAGTTCGTCATAAAGTAAGCGACGAATTTTGCAACCAACAGAAACGCGGATACTGTCACAATCTGACGTTGCACTCTGATTTTATATCTATCTACATTCATAATTCTTGATAAAATGCAAAAACTGTACAAACTTACAAATTATCAATGGATGATTTATCTATCGATAAACAAATTGCGATTTAAAGCAATCGTCAATTTATTCCGGAAGAAAATAGCTCTTTTCATTTTCAATAACGTAAATTTGCCTCAACTAACTCACAATCGGAAATTACATTTTAACTACTAACTATTTATCACACAAAAATTCCACAATGTATCCATTAAAATTCTATCCAATTCTGAAATCCACCATCTGGGGTGGCAGTGAAATCTGCAAATTTAAAAATATCGAACCACAACAAGACGGAATTGGCGAAAGCTGGGAGATTTCCCATGTAAAAAGTGACGTATCGGTAATCAGTAACGGCGATTTGAAAGGAAAGACATTAGAAGAGGTGATTACTCAATACGGCCCCTCCTTGCTCGGAAGGAAGGTTGCTGCCCGATTCGGCTCGAAGTTTCCTTTATTAATTAAATTCATCGACGCTTGTGATGATCTTTCTATTCAGGTACATCCTGACGATGAATTAGCCAGGAAACGACATAACTCTTTCGGAAAAACTGAGATGTGGTATGTTATCTCTGCCAAAGAAGGCGCTAAACTCTATTCAGGATTCAGCAAATCCATCACTCCTGACGAATATGTGCAATCAGTAGAGGAAAACACTTTCATGGATAGCCTGCAACAACACTCTGTAAAGCCGGGTGACATTTTCTTTTTACCTGCCGGACGTGTTCATGCCATTGGGGCTGGTACATTCATTGCCGAAATCCAGCAAACCTCCGACATCACTTACCGCATCTACGACTATAACCGAAAAGATGCTCAGGGCAATGTACGCGAACTGCATACCGAACTGGCAAAGGATGCCATTGACTACAATCTGTATCCGGATTACAAAACTTCGTATGAAAATAAGACCGACTCTGCAGTTTCGTTAGCTACCTGCCAATATTTTGAAACAAATCTGCTTGAATTAAACAACTCTATCCAGCGTGACAACCTGAACATGGATTCTTTCATTATCTATATCTGTATGGAAGGCAAAGCCGAGATCAAGGACATCAATGGTCAATCCATCACAATCAGCAAAGGCGAAACTGCCCTGATTCCTGCTTCCGTAGCCGATGTTACTATTTCACCGGAAGGTAATGCTCAACTTATGGAGACTTATATTCCGTAAAGCAAATAATTCTTGTAAGAAAAAAGCAAATCCCTGAATGTTGGAACATATTCAGGGATTTCTATTTGGTAGCCAGCCAAAAAGGCATTATTAAAGAAGGTAGTTTGCAATTTAAACCCAAAGCGTTTTTTCACATACAATCAATTCTAAAGCCTCTTAATTGAGAATTTAACAACTACTCCCAACTACTGCTTAATTTTCTTCGGGAAAACTCATATTCACATCGAAAGGGGTTATGTAATTCCGAGAAACTAAAAAAGGCGCCAGAAGCACCTTTTTCTTATCTTAATTCTGTTTTGACTTTTGTAAGCCTTTCTATCTCAGACAACCTTGACCTTTCGATAGCTGATTTTAAACGATTATTTTTTCAACAATAGCAACAGCGAAGTCAGGGTCAGGAAAGGCGAAATCACTTGCATGGCTACCCCCCAATTACTCGAAAGAACAGTGGAATAGAGACTGTTTCTGGATGGTTCAATATAAACCAGATCGTTTTGTTGTAGGTAATAATAAGGCGAATAGATCAGGTTTTTATCGGTAAGATCCACACGGAATACCTCTCGTTTACCCTGTTGATTTTCCCGTATGACCAATACGTTGTCTCTCCGACTGGTGATTGACAAGCCACCAGCCTTTGCTATAGCTTCGAGGATATTAATTCGTTCTTTTGTTGTTGTGACTTCTGTGGCTCCACCAAGCTCCTTCATGATAAATACACTGAATCCCTGAAAACGCACTGTAACAATAGGATTTTCTTTCAGGAAACGAGGATAAGTCTGTTTACGGATAAAGTCTTCCAACTGGTAATGCGTCATTCCAACAACCTTTAGTTTCCCTATGACCGGAAACTCTATTTCTCCGTTCTTATCTACCAGATAAGCATTCACTGTAGAATTGCTATTGTTATTTCTAGTATTCAATAAGTTACTTGTAGCTCCCGGCTCTACCATCCCCAGCTTATTATAAGGAGCAGACGCCTCCATGGATAAGGTGTAGACATCTATATAGAGCAAATCTCCGTTCTTGATAACAGGCTCCGGCAATGAATCAAGACGGGCTGTAGCGAGATTTACATTTTCACCCAAGCCCTGCATCAAGACCAGTTTCTTATTGACCTGACAAGATGTCAGCAAGATAAATACAATAGCCAACAGAGAAAACCATTTACTCATACAATATATTCTTTACAAAAGCCTGATCGAGAGTATTAGTTTCTACAAATACAAATAACCAGGCCTAACAATAAAAGCCTTTTCAAAAATCCGAGACAAAGGTAATGGTTTCTATAAACTTATGAGGTCACCTACTCAAAAACAATCGTCGGTTAAATGATTTAAAACACAAACAACGGATTTAGAAAGCAGCTATTACCTTGATCCCAGGTCTTTTTGTATAATGGCAATGCGATAAGATTGCCCAAACCTTTACCTGAAAGGAAATCCTGATTGGGGAATAATCTG
>JAUZOF010000361.1 GCA_030706585.1 Bacteroidota bacterium | reverse complement strand
TTCTTTTCCCTGTTCATCCCGAATAGGAATATTTTGCAGGTTTGGATTGGTTGAACTTAACCTTCCTGTTGCCGTAACTGTTTGATTGAAAGAGGTATGTATTTTTTCTGTTTTTGGATTAACCAGTTCAGGAAGTGCATTGATGTAGGTACTCAATAGTTTTTTCATACCGCGATATTCCAGAATCTTTTCAACAATGATGTGTTTACTTTTCAGGTTTTCCAATACATCTTCCGAAGTAGAATATTGACCGGTTTTGGTTTTCTTTACTTTATCCGTAATTTTCAATTCATCGAAAAGTACCACCCCAACCTGTTGTGCTGAGTTGATATTGAAATCATGACCGGCAATTTCAAAAATAGATTTTTCTATTTCTAAAAGTTGAGAGGTGATTTCTTCCGAAGATTGTTTCAATGCATTTTTATCAACACGCACTCCGTTCATTTCCATTTCTGCCAGTACCAGCATCAATGGCATTTCGATGTCATAAAAAAGTTTCTTAAAATCGCTGGACTCAATTTCTGTTTCCAGTTTGTTTTTGAGTTGAAGGGTGATGTCGGCATCTTCACAGGCATACTCGTAAATTTTATCCACCGGTACATCACGCATCGATTTTTGATTTTTTCCTTTCGGACCAATCAGTTCATCGATGTGAATGGTTTTGTAGTTGAGATAGACTTCAGCCATGAAGTCCATATTGTGTCGAAGTTCCGGTTGGAGTAAATAGTGGGCAATCATGGTGTCAAACATTTTGCCTTTTACTTCGATACCGTAATTTTTCAGTACGATGTAGTCGTACTTGATATTTTGTCCGATTTTAAGAATTTTCTCATTTTCGTAGAATGGTCTTAGCTTATCCAGAATTTCGACGACTTTTTCGCGGTCGGGTGGGAGAGGGATGTAGTAAGCCTCTTTTTCCTTCATCGAAAAGGACAATCCCACCAATTCAGCGGTAATGGGGTCAACTCCGGTAGTTTCTGTGTCAAATGCCGCTAAATCACAAACAGAAATTATGCCTGCAAAATCAGCTATTTTTGCCTCATTATCAAGCAAATAATAGGAGTGATGAGTCGATTTTAAGTCGCTGAGAATTGAATATTTTTTTTCTTCCGAAGGAGAATCCATGAAATTATCAAAGAGAGAGCCTTGAATCGGACTATTTTTAGGTGCTGGTTCAGGAGTAGGATTTTTTTTGAAGACCCGGTTCCCGAGATTGCGAAATTCGAGTTCTTCAAAAAGTGAAGTCAGCTTTGCTTCGTCAATTTCTTTGCGAACCAATGCCTCTTCATCAAATTCAACCGGAATATCAATTTTGATGGTTGCCAGTAATTTTGAAAGCTCAATCAAATCTTTATTGTTTTCCACCTTGTCTTTGATAGCTCCTTTGAGTTGATTGGTATTGACCAGTAGATTTTCAATTGAGCCAAACTGAGCTAATAATTTTTGAGCTGTCTTTTCACCTACTCCCGGACATCCCGGAATGTTATCGGCAGAATCACCCATCAGGCCTAACAAGTCAATCACTTGTTCCGGACTTTCCAATTGGAACTTTTGTTTTACCTCTTCTACTCCCAGAATTTCTAGGTCATTTCCCATGGACTTAGGTTTCAAAATAAAAATATTTTCGGAAACCAACTGGCCGTAATCCTTATCCGGTGTCATCATATAGACCTGGTAACCGGCTTTCTCAGCCAGTTTGGCATAGGTTCCGATTACATCATCTGCTTCAAAACCCGGGTAGAGCAGGATAGGAATATTGTATGCACTAATAACCTCCTTAATGATTGGAACAGAGAGTCTTATCACTTCTGGAGTCTCTTCACGATGTGCCTTGTACTGGTCAAAAAGTTCGTTTCGGAAAGTAGGTCCGCTGGGGTCAAAAGCAACGGCAATGTGGGATGGATTTTCCTTTTTGAGGATTTCCTCAAGTGTATTTATAAAACCATAAACGGCTGAAGTATTCAGACCTTTAGAATTTATTCTTGGATTTTTGATAAATGCGTAGTAGGCCCGGTAAATTAAAGCGTATGCATCCAGCAAAAAGAGTTTTTTTTGTTCGCTCATTATCAATCTTTTTATGGGTAAAGATAGGAAAAAATTGCTACTTTTGCCCCTTAAACCGCTACTATGGATATACTTACAGAGATAAAAGTACCCATTCAGGAAGAGATAAAAAATTTCGACGAATCGTTTAGAGAGGCACTACTTTCTGACAATGAATTGATTAATAAGGCCGTTGACCATTTCCTCCAGAAAAAGGGTAAAAACCTACGTCCGATTCTTGTACTTTTGGCAGCCAAGTGTGCGACAGGTTCTGTCAATCAGAAGAGTTTTGATTCTGCCATTGCACTCGAATTATTTCACAATGCCACTTTACTACACGATGATGTTTTGGATGAAACCAATATGAGACGCGGATTGGAGACCATTAACTCCAAATTTAACAGTAAACTGGCTGTCTTATTAGGCGATTATTTCCTCTCTATTGCTCTCCAAAAAGCGGTAACTACTGATAATATTTACATTGTAAAGTCCCTTTCCGAGTTTGCTGCCACCTCTGTGGATGGTGAAATTCAGCAGATGTTTACTGCTCAATCGGCCAACTTTTCTGAAGAAAACTACTACAAAATCATCTATAAAAAGACTGCATCTTTGTTTGAAACCTGCTTTAGGGTAGGAGCGTTGTCGGTTGACTCATCAGAAGAAAGAATACAAAAACTCGAGAAATTTGCCTACTACCTTGGGTTGATTTTCCAGATTAGGGATGATATTTTTGACTACTTCAAGTCAGATGAAGTGGGTAAACCAACAGGAAATGATATCCGTGAAGGTAAGGTAACATTGCCACTTATTTATGCTTTGAATAACTCGGTAAACGGAGTAGGAGAGAAGATGCTTCACATCATCAGAGAGAAAGATTTTACTCCTGAAAACATACAACTTCTAATCAATTTTGCTATTGAAAATCATGGAATTGAATATGCTGAGAAGAAGATGGAAGAGTTTAAAATAAAAGCGCTTGAATGTCTTGAAGAATTTCAGGATACTGCTGAAAAAGAGTCGCTTAAGACTGTTCTGAATTACACTATTCAGAGAAATAAATAAAGAAAAAGGGATGATTTCAACCAAGAAATCATACCTTTTTTACTTCTATAAAAGTTTGTATGGATAGTACAAGCTATCTTTTTAACCACGAATTAACTTCGTTGATCTTCGATTCACGAATAAGAATGTATCTTTTCTTTTCCAGTTTTGGAAAAGTGTTTGTGTTGTTTAGTATTGATTTTCAGATTAAAATCAACACATCTGATGCTTCTGAATTTTATTCGTGTATTCGTGGCTGTTTTATTTGAAAAGAATTTTATCTAACAAATAATCACACGAAGCTTAGGGTAATATTACCCTAAGAAATGATATTTATACTCAGAAGAAATTGATTTGTTTTCCAAAAATATCTCCCAACAGGTTGTTTGCCAAGCGGCTGGCGCCTATTCTGAAGTGCTCTTTATTGAGCCATTTTTCGCCTAAGACCTCTTTGACTATACAATAATATTTGACTGCATCTTCGGTAGTTACAATGCCTCCGGCAGCCTTAAAACCAATCATTTTATCCGTTTTGAGATAGTATTCTTTGATGGCTTCACACATCACGTAAGCGGCTTCCAAGGTAGCTGCAGGGTGTGTCTTACCAGTCGATGTCTTAATAAAATCTGCACCTGAATACATGGCTAAAACAGCTGCTTTTTTAATGTTTGAAGCAGTTTTCAATGTACCGGTTTCCAGAATAACTTTTAGGTGAGCCTCACGACAGGCATCTTTAATTTCTGAGATTTCATCGGTCAGTTCTTCAAATTCCCCGGCAGTGAAATTCCCCAGATTCATCACTATATCTATCTCATCAGCCCCATCCATAACAGCTAATGAAGTTTCTGCTACCTTGATTTCTGTATAAGTTTGGGCGCTTGGAAAACCTGCAGAAACAGCTGCTATTTTTACATTTTCTACTTCCAAATGGCTTTGTACGATACCTGTGAAATTAGGATAAACACATACTGCAGCCACGTTATCCAGTTGTGGAAATTCCTGGTCAAACCGATTAACCTTTTCCACAAAGTTGATGATTTGTTGGGTATTATCGGTGTTATTGAGGGATGTTAAGTCAATGCAGCTGAACAATGTTTTATAGATCTCTTCCTTCATGTAATCCTGAAGGTCTTTGTTGATAATTTGTTCCACTTTTTCGCTTATAAACTGGTCGTCCAGCGTAATGTTGTATTCACTTAAAGTCTTGATATACTTGCTCATTTACTTCAATTTTGGATTATTGATATGCCGTGTTTTGTCACGGGTAATTTTCTTCTGTATGTTTTTGGCAAAAGCTTTTTCGAGGTCAATGCCGGTTTGGTTTGCCAGGCAAATCAGTACAAAAAGTATATCGCCCATTTCATCTTCCATGTCATAAGCCTTATCGCTCTCTTTGAAAGTCTGCTCGCCATAGAGACGGGCTATGATTTTGGCCAGTTCACCTACCTCTTCCTGAAGCAAAACCATGTTAGTCAGTTCGCTGAAATAGCGCACCCCATAGGTTTTAATCCAGTTGTCTACCTGTTTCTGTGCTTCTGAAATAGATACAGGAACCGATTGAATTTCATTCTCCATAAGCCTGTTTTATTCTTTATTTTTTGAGTCGATAATAATGGTGACCGGACCGTCATTGAGTAATTCCACTTTCATATCAGCTCCGAATTCACCAGTTTTTACCTCTTTACCCGCCATCAAAGAGAGAGTACTGCAGAAATTATCGTACATCGGTATGGCAAATTCCGGGCGCGCAGCTTTGATGTAGGAGG
>JAUZOF010000360.1 GCA_030706585.1 Bacteroidota bacterium | reverse complement strand
TCTGCTCAAGTTCTTTGGTTTCACCTCTGAAACCACGTACCTGTGCCCAGCCTGTAATACCCGGCTTGATTAAATGGCGAATCATATACTTATCAATCAGTCTTGAATAATCTTCCGTATGTTTCAGCATGTGCGGACGCGGTCCCACGACTGACATATCTCCTTTGAGCACATTAAAGAATTGCGGCAATTCATCGATGTTGGTTTTACGCAGAATCTCTCCGATTCTTGTTTTACGGGGATCGTTCTTTTGAGCCTGAAGCTTGTCGGCATCGCCATTTACTTTCATTGTCCGGAATTTATAACAAAAGAAATCTTCCCCCTTCAAACCGGTTCTTATCTGCTTAAAAAACACAGGACCCGGAGAGGATAACTTAATGGCTATTGCGGCAAACGTATATGCAAATGGGAAAATAAAGATTAAAACAATCAGTGAAAACAGAATATCAAAAAGTCTCTTTACAGCTCTATTCAAATCATTTTCAAGTGGTTCCCGAAACAGGCTGAAATAAGGAACACCATTAAGAACATGCATATCGATTCGGCGCTTGAGATAGGTATGATATCCCGGGATAATATAAAAGCGTACCAATTTACGTTCTGAATAATCAAGCAACTTCAGGATTCGTTCCCCCTGACTATCCGGTAAAGCACAGTAAATCTCATCCACATTACTATTTTCCAGATATTCATATACATCTTCAATTCGACCTAACAAAGGAATATTTCCGGTCTTTACCTCCGTATTATCATCAAAATATCCCAAAAGTCGATATCCGAATGTCGGATCTTTTTGAATTGTTTTGGCCAGTTCCACTCCATTTCTACCAGCCCCGAGAATGATTATATCCCGATAGTTTTGTCCTTTTAAGCGCATTTTCTTCAGGTATACGCGACCGGAAACCCACCAAAAACAGATAAACACATACAAAACACTGTAATATGCAATCAAGAACTGCAAAGGCAATTTGGGCAAATAAAGGAAATTGATAAGGGTATAGAAAAACACAAAATGAAACGATATCGAGTAAAACGCCAGTCGGATCATGCGCTCAATCTCAAATACCCGCTGTGCATGTTGTTCACGAATGATATAAAACACCGGAACATAACTAGCATTCAGCAACAATATGATTTGTCGAAAAATAGAACCGTGATGAAATTCTAATGGGAGAAAATCAACAAAATAGAGAAAGAAAAAAACGGAATTAATCAGAAGTATATCGCCAATAAGAATAAAAGCTGATAAAAACCTTGACTTGCCAAAGCGTTTACTCATGTCATTAAAAGGGTTATTTAGAGCGAAAATAATCAATTTACCGTTCAAATGGTAGCAGATTTACAGTTTTAACAAATTCACCAAAAAGGCAGTCCTTTTAACGGTAATTCCGTCTAAAGAAACGACTTTTCAATCGCCAAACAATTACTTATACAATAGAAAAATTGCGGGTATTTTAGCCAAATCGGGAATTTTCCCTTTCCACTCACTTATCGCTTTGGTCTGGATAAATTCATTATCACAGGTCACATTTGCAGCAATACAAAGCTTAGTCTGTGGACGACAATTTTTGATAAGCTCTTCTATCAGTTTATGATTCCGGTATGGAGTTTCTATAAATATCTGAGTCTGATGTTCAGAGTAAATGCGTTGCTCCATCTGCTTCAACGCCTTAGTGCGGGCACCAGCATCAATCGGTAAATATCCCAGAAAAGCAAAACTCTGTCCGTTAAAGCCAGAAGCCATCAATGAAAGTAAGATAGATGACGGACCAACCAACGGCACCACATGATATTTATTAGCTTGAGCAATAGCAACAACATCAGCACCCGGATCGGCAATGGCAGGACATCCTGCTTCCGAGATTACGCCTACATGATTCCCTTTTTTCATGGGCTCCAGAAAACCGGCAATATCATTGGGAGAAGTATGTTTATTCAATTCGAAGAATGTCAAAGATTCAATCTCTATTTCAGGCAAGGCCTTTTTCAAAAAACGGCGGGCAGTACGAATATTCTCAACAATAAAATAGGAAATCTGCTTGATGATGGCTTTGTTATGTTCCGGTAATACATTTTCAAGCGGAGTATCACCTAAAGTTACCGGAATAAGAAAGAGAGATGGTTGCATAAGATTGATTTTTACGCAAAAATAGATATTTTTGCCGACAAAAGCGCTAATGAAATTACCGTCAGAGTTTCGCGAACGTACGCGACAAATATTGACCTCTCAGTATGAGGAATTTGAAGAATCACTGAAACAGGATTCTCCGGTTTCCATTCGCCTGAATCCCCTCAAAACAGATATTAAACTACCATACCCACCAGTACCCTGGAGCTCATACGGGTATTATCTGAATGACCGCCCAAGCTTCACTTTTGACCCTTTGTTTCATGCCGGCGTCTATTACGTGCAGGAAGCCTCTTCCATGTTTACCGGAAAGGTAATCCGGGAGTTGGTAACTGAACCGGTCAGGGTACTTGACCTTTGTGCAGCGCCGGGGGGAAAATCAACAGATATCATCAGTTCATTACCTGAAAACAGCCTGTTGGTTTCAAACGAAATCATACGAAACCGGGCCTGGATTCTTGCTGAGAATATCACAAAGTGGGGTTATCCCAATTGCATCGTTACCAATAACTCACCTGAAGAAATCGGGAAACTGACCCACTTCTTCGATGTTATAGCGGTTGATGCACCTTGCTCGGGTGAAGGTATGTTCCGTAAAGATCCGGGAGCAATCGACGAATGGTCTGTTTCCAATGTTAATCTTTGTGCTTCCCGTCAACAAGAGATTTTGGAAAATATTTGGGAAGCACTACGTCCCGGCGGCTTTTTGATTTATAGCACCTGTACCTACAATCTGGAAGAAAACGAGCGCAATGTGCAATATTGCATTGACCATTTGGATGCTCAACCAGTCTCTGTATCTATGGATAAAGAATGGAAAATACAGCAAGCTTTTGAAGGAGCTAATCCTGTTTATCGGTTCATGCCTCACCGCACTACCGGTGAAGGATTTTTCCTATCCGTCCTGCAAAAAACCGAAGGTGAAAGATATTCCGTAAAAGAAAAATCAAAAGATAAAAAGAAAACCAAAGACGAGGTAAAATTCCCTGAGGCTGTAAAAAGCTGGATTCATAATAATGCCGGATACAACTTTTATGCAGACGGAAATTTTCTTAAAGCACATTCACAGCAATACGACAATGAGTTTAAGCTTCTCAAATCAAGGCTAATTGTCTTGCATAGCGGGATTACCTTGGCTGAGATAAAAGGTAAAGATATGATTCCGCAACAAAGTCTGGCTTTAAGCTATGCACTCAACAGGGACAACTTTACCTGTGTCGAAATCGAATTAAATACGGCAATTTTTTACCTGAGAAAAGAAGCTATTGAACTTCCTGAAGATTGTCCGAAAGGATTTGTTTTGCTTACTTTCAAAAACACACCTCTAGGCTGGGTTAAAAACCTGGGTAATCGTGCAAATAATCTTTACCCACAGGAATGGCGAATCCGCAGCGGATACATTCCGGAAGAGATTAAGACCTTTTGGTGATACAAAAACAGCCGGTTATCGCGATGATTACCGACTGTTTTTTACTGCTTTTGGATTCTTATTGATAAAATCCTTCCAACTTGTATATTTCTTTTCTGCCAACGGATTGTTTGTCTGATAATAGTGACATAATGCCGCTGCCAGTCCGTCCGTTGCATCTAGCTGCGGTAGCATATTTTCTTCAGGAATTTTTAAGATACGTTTCAGCATATCAGCCACTTGCTCTTTCGAGGCTTTACCGTTGCCTGTAATCGACATCTTTATCTTCAAAGGGGCGTATTCCACAATAGGCAAATCACGTGAAAGCGCTGCCGACATCGCTACTCCTTGTGCACGTCCAAGCTTAAGCATTGATTGCACATTCTTACCAAAGAAAGGGGCCTCAATAGCCAATTCATCCGGATGATACTGGTCAATCAGGGCAACAACTCGTTCGAAAATTCGCTTTAACTTCAAGTAATGGTCACAGAATTTATCAAGATGTAAAACCCCCATAGCTACAAGCTCGGGCTTATTTCCTATTATCTTCAAAATACCATACCCCATGATAGTAGTTCCCGGGTCAATTCCAAGAATGATTCGGTCTTTCATGCGAGATCAACCTCCTCAAGCAATGTTGAGAAACCCAGTATCTTGTCCCCGAAACGACCTACCATATCCTGATGCAGCAAATCTCCGGTCGATTGATACCAGATCTCCAATTCTTCTATACTGTTAACCAAGAATTGAAGTGAGTAATTAATTCCCTCCGTTTCATCACTCAAAATTTTAGAAAGTCGTGGCGTATGAATTTGCCCCGAATCCATAGCTTTTGGAATGTAATTCTCTTTTATCCAAATCAGGCCGGCCTGAAGTACAGAATGGTCAATACAATATGTTGTATTAAAAATAATCATAGTTATGTCCGTATTTGTTGTTTTTGATTAACCCATAATAGTTGCTACAATCCTCCGACTACCACCGTAATTCCTAAACTCACACAGGTAAATACCCTGCCATGTTCCTAGATTAAGACGTCCTTTTGAAATGGGAATTGTAATATTGCTGCCCACAAATATCGCTTTGGCATGAGCCGGCATATCATCATCACCTTCCAATGTATGTGTAAAGTAGTGTTGATTTTCTGGCACCACGTGATCAAATATCCGGTTCATATCGTCGCGAACCGAAGGATCTACATTTTCATTAATCGAAAGTGCTGCAGAGGTATGCTTGATAAACAAATGAAGTATCCCGGTGAAAGGAAGCTCCGGCAAAGCCTGAATCACTTCATCCGTGACCAAATGGACTCCCCGCC